>NZ_JACJDT010000249.1:0-233 GCF_014163675.1 Pseudoalteromonas sp. SR44-5 | reverse complement strand
GTGAGCATTACGGTCACCGATGCCAATGGCGATATACAAACCTTAACTGCCACTGTGTTGGCTGATGGCAGTTGGTCGGTGGATGTACCGACCCCGCTTGCAGAAGGCGCTTTTGTTGTTGATGCCAGCGTCACCGATGCCGCCGGCAATACCGCTAGCGACACAGAAAATGGCGGAGTGATCGATACTCTTGCGCCAACCTTTGATATTGATCCGTTGGCTGCGACGAACGA
>NZ_JACJDT010000248.1:0-235 GCF_014163675.1 Pseudoalteromonas sp. SR44-5 | reverse complement strand
CGTATCTTAGATGCGATAAATTGGGATAAAAGCATAAAAGAAGAGTTTTTTAGACAAAAATGTCAAAAAAATCCACTGGTTGATAAAGCCTATTATCAGCAACGGGATCTAGGTTTTGTACCTAGCGAGCTACGCCAAGCATTTTCTGATCTAAACCGTAATATCATTAGCCAGCTTGGGCAACTCAATCCTATCGCTCAATATATGAGTAAAATGTGCAGCGAGTACAAAACAG
>NZ_JACJDT010000247.1:0-238 GCF_014163675.1 Pseudoalteromonas sp. SR44-5 | reverse complement strand
CGTTAAGCTTGCTGACGCACAAACTCCGAGCCACATTTAAAACGCGGTGGCAAGCCACTCGCCTACAAGTGATTAATTAGACATCAAAGTAAACCTTAACACCGTAGGCGTTAAGCTTGCTGACGCACAAACTCCGAGCCACATTTAAAACGCAGTGGCAAGTCACTCGCCTACAAGTGATTTAACACCGAGATAAACTTTAACACCCGTAGGCGTTAAGCTTGCTGACGCACAAACT
>NZ_JACJDT010000246.1:0-238 GCF_014163675.1 Pseudoalteromonas sp. SR44-5 | reverse complement strand
ACATACTCGAAAATACAAGAACAAATGAAAGCGCAGTAAAAACCCGCATAAATAAAGGGCTAAGAGACAGAATGAGCGAACCAACATATTACGAAAACCAACCTACGATATACTGGCACGATTATAATCAAAACTAGATAAGCACCTGTTTAAATTAAACTTATATAAATAAAAAATATAATTTATACACACATTTATACACACTACTCAGGCTGCAACAGAATAAAAAGGGGCATTT
>NZ_JACJDT010000245.1:0-243 GCF_014163675.1 Pseudoalteromonas sp. SR44-5 | reverse complement strand
CATATTATCTCCAAAGGTTTTATTTTTAACACTTTAAGTGTGTTCTATAAAGATTATCACAACTTTAAGTGGTTTTGGTCAAATCGCTATTATTGGTTTTATTTTTAATAATACAACCAAAAGTGGTTTACAAACCAATAAAAGAGATCGTATTATAGAAAAAAGTGGTTAGCAGCTATTGGAGATTAAAATGTCAGCCATAGATAAAGCAGTAAAAATAATTGGTGGGCAAACCAAGCTCGC
>NZ_JACJDT010000244.1:0-245 GCF_014163675.1 Pseudoalteromonas sp. SR44-5 | reverse complement strand
AAGCAGGCGTATTCGCTTTCTCGCATTAGGCTCTTTACGTGATAAAGCTAAAAGTTGCTTGGATTTTTCTAAGTTCAATTTAGTAAAAGTAGATAGGTATCAGTGTGCTAATTAGATCACATAATACCAATCTGCATAAAGATTAAGTCAATTTTATCCAGTCTCTAGAGCATATGCTTTTAACCGTATCAGGAACAGAAATGAATTTATTCCACGCTTGCGAAACCTGTTCGACTATTTCTTCA
>NZ_JACJDT010000243.1:0-245 GCF_014163675.1 Pseudoalteromonas sp. SR44-5 | reverse complement strand
CTCGCATTAGGCTCTTTACGTGATAAAGCTAAAAGTTGCTTGGATTTTTCTAAGTTCAATTTAGTAAAAGTAGATAGGTATCAGTGTGCTAATTAGATCACATAATTTGGCAGATTGGTATAAGTCAATTTTATCCAGTCTCTAGAGCATATGCTTTTAACCGTATCAGGAACAGAAATGAATTTATTCCACGCTTGCGAAACCTGTTCGACTATTTCTTCATAACCACTAAACACACGATTAGA
>NZ_JACJDT010000242.1:0-249 GCF_014163675.1 Pseudoalteromonas sp. SR44-5 | reverse complement strand
CTGACGCACAAACTCCGAGCCACATTTAAAACGCAGTGGCAAGTCACTCGCCTACAAGTGATTTAACACCGAGATAAACTTTAACACCCGTAGGCGTTAAGCTTGCTGACGCACAAACTCCGAGCTGTAATGGTCAACAAATTCTGTAGAGATTCTAAGCGGCATTTTTTAATTCATTATATTTCTGATGTGGCGTCATATAATTAAGCGTAGAATGCCTACGTTTGTAATTGTAAAACTGAATATAAT
>NZ_JACJDT010000241.1:0-249 GCF_014163675.1 Pseudoalteromonas sp. SR44-5 | reverse complement strand
CATATTATCTCCAAAGGTTTTATTTTTAACACTTTAAGTGTGTTCTATAAAGATTATCACAACTTTAAGTGGTTTTGGTCAAATCGCTATTATTGGTTTTATTTTTAATAATACAACCAAAAGTGTGCATATTCTCACCAGCTTTGATCACCCAATGGCATTAACTTTGATCGCTTATTCTCATTAAGCTTTGATCACGAAAATTACGCGATAATGATCACTTTTGTGTTCTTAATGATTTTGCCGATC
>NZ_JACJDT010000240.1:0-249 GCF_014163675.1 Pseudoalteromonas sp. SR44-5 | reverse complement strand
TACTTGTTAACTGACGAAGCTCCTGTAAGCGATGCTCAAGCAAATACTGAACCTTCTGTATCAGAGTAAATTCAAAGCGCGGTTTATGCCGCGCTTGTTAATTTAATTATATGGGGAAGAAGACCTAAAGTATCCCCAGAATTAGCCTTTATATATCAATGAACTAATAGTATTAAAAAATGTGGGAAGCGAGGGAACATTCATGGTGTTTTGTGATCTTATGAATCGCTTAAAAACAACAGAGCTAAA
>NZ_JACJDT010000023.1:0-69738 GCF_014163675.1 Pseudoalteromonas sp. SR44-5 | reverse complement strand
GAAGAAATAGTCGAACAGGTTTCGCAAGCGTGGAATAAATTCATTTCTGTTCCTGATACGGTTAAAAGCATATGCTCTAGAGACTGGATAAAATTGACTTAATCTTTATGCAGATTGGTATTACTAGGTTCTAGCTAAAGCAGACTAGCCTAAGCAGAGATACTAGATAAATAGTGATGGAAAAACAAACATCACATTGCACTTGTTATTTATAAAAAGCGCATGAAGGGTAATGCTATATTTATCCTTGTTTTAGCATATACTCATGCAGCAATTCAGGAAACTTTTCCTGCGGTGGAAACTTACAAAAACTGTGCTTTGCCCCCGTACTAGCCCACTCAAGTTTTTCATCCGTGTAAGTTTCAATGAATGGTTTGTAGGTGCGAGAGTCATCTAGCATTGTTGAGCGAACATTTACAAAATCATCCAAACCTTCTAGGTGGGTAAATAACCAGCTCATACAATGTCCACAAAAAAAGTGCTGCGTACTACTGTCATGCAGCCCGCCAATAACAGGCGCTCCAGATGTAATAGAAAAGGCAGCTCGCTGAAATAATGAGCTTAAGCTAAATGCGCTAGACGTCATTTTCTGACAGCCAGTGCAATGACAAGCCATAGTGATCATTGGCTTTGCGCTAACTTCAAACTTTACCTGTCCACAACGACAATGGCCTTTTGTTTTATGAGATGTACTGTCCATTATAATCTTCCTTTAAGTTCAATTTTATCAACGCCGATGCTACGTTGAATGTATCACAAATAACCTTAGCACATGCTACAGGGTTTGATTGCGCTATAAAATGTCCGCCTTCAATCTCAACTTGGCTGAAGCTGGAACACATTGACGCTAAGTACTTCACCGCACTCACGCTTACCAGTAAATCTCTACTAGGGCGAATATAAGTCACTGGGCAATCTAACTCGCACTGTTGTTTTGAAAGGCCAGCTATGTTGCCTAATCTTAATTTGAGTTTACGTTTATTCGCTGTTTGCAGCGAAGCAAATACGGGATAAACCAACGTTTGGCTACCCGTTAAACTAAAACCAAACAGATAAAGTAGCTTTTTACTTAAATAATTTGCTGACAGTAAGCTAACGGGTAAAAAGCCTGCCAACTTAGATAACAAAGAAGGCGCTGAGATAAAGCTGGCCAAAAATACGATGCCTTTCACACGACTGCCAAGTAGCTTATAAAGCTCATAAGCCACCGGCCCAGAATAAGACTCCGCGACAATATAAATATCAGTATCTTTAAAACGCTTTGCTATTTCTGCCGCTTGTTTAGCATAAGTTACGCCTTCAAGTGATTCATATGAGATCACTTCAGTATTTATATTTTCAGGCAAGTTTTTTGTCAATTTAGCAAACAGACGGCCAGTCCCGTCAAGGCCAGGAAGCAGTATAATTTTCATATTTAAATTCAGCACCCAACGTTAGCATTCAAATACTTGAACTTTGATTTTGGCCAAGTGCTTTTGTGCACAAAAATCATGAGCAAAAAATATGAAACGCTAAAACGGCAGCAGGCACTTACTCTAACTCTAACCAATTTTCTATCACCCAATCTTTGAAATCACCATTGTGTAGATTGTGTGTAAGATCATCATGATCGTAGTATCCAATATTATCTTTTTCATTTATGGTGAAATAATTTCCATTCTCTTCGCAGAAAACAATAAAATCCTTAGGAACTCCAGATTGACGACCATCTTTTGTCATTCTTCTTAGGCAACAATACGGTTGTAAATCTGGTAGTACTAAACCTGGCTCTCTTACACCGAAAGTAACGCAACTAGCTTCAAGCATGAACTTGCGATATTGAGCTGGAAATTTAAAAGATAAGTCTTTTTCAGCACAAGACACTTCGTCTTCCGTTGGTAATAGTAAAGGCTTTGGGACCGGTTCATTCTTTTCTTTTAATAGTGCTATGACTTCTTCAATTTGCATTGTATTTTCCTGACTTATAAATGCCTATCAAACGCGGTAGCTTTAAACAACAAAACAGCACAAAAGTGGTTACCGAGATGTCGATTTTATGCAATATTTAGTTTGATAACACATTTCGCACTTGTTCTTCATTCTCTGCATATTCGTCTACAAGATAATTAATCAGCTCGTCGACACTGCGGCCAATTTCTCTAACTGCACTTGGGCTATCGATGTAATATACGATGAAAACAGGCGTCGCTCCCTCAAAATAAAAACCTGTTATCATGTCGTCTGATTCCCACAGCGGAATTACGTCTAAACCAGGTGATGAAAACCCGTCTGGTTCAAGATAATACTTTGGTTTATTGCACCTAAACTCAAGGTCTTCGTGCACAAAACCGCCTAGAGTGAGCTTCATTAAGCCACTCGTCAAATTGAGCTTAGCAATTTTTAGCACTCTAGCGTGCTCAGTGATCCTCATAGCATCCTACTCTTTGGTATAACAACCTTAGAAGGATTATACAGGGCCTTCTTAGGTATTAAAGTTACAATAGTTCTTATTTGAAGTATCATCTGAATTTAACACGCGCATTTCAAAATCGTTCGCTAGCGAGTATGTTGCCAACACTTCTTTGACTTCTCTAGATTTAACTACAGCAGCACATGCAGAAAGAATTCGTCTGCTTTAGCAGATGGCTCGCTTGCAGACTCATAACTTTGTTGCATTTCAATTGCCAGTTCAGTAGCTTGAGGCCACTTGGAGAGGTACGTAGATGTGAAATCGTATAGTCTACACTGTGCCATAAAGTCTACGTCTCGTGAAAACATTTCCATCTCTGGTTCATCGTTCGTTAAAAAGCTCAATTCAAAATAGCCATGCCATGCAAAACATCCAAAATCGAAAACTAACATTGTTTGATTGCACAGCCGATGTCTCCACATTTTTAGTTCGTTTACCAGTATAGTTTGTAGTCGTTGACGAAATTCTAAAACTTCCATTTTAATACCCTATTTTTATCTGATCAGAACCCATGGCAAATCAGTCAGGTAATATGCGCTCATTAAGTGAATTTACAATAAATAGAGCCTATTACTCCCAAACTCTACCAAACTATGGCAAGACACTTCTGCCATTTCAATTCGAAACCCCTGAACCTCAATTATCCCTTCATTTTTATCAAAACTAACCGAATACACCTGGCCAGTTTTAGGTAAAACGAATTTATAGGCGTTAATTTTTCAAAGCTTTGCGCCAAATATAACTATGACCATTACATTGTCTGAAGTAACTCAATACTCATAATTCATTATTTTAAATTAATGTTTACTCATTGATCAAAGTTAGTCTTTAATTCTGCCTAACAGTTCAATTACTTCTTGCACCACCCTATCTGGTTCATCATTTTGAGGATAATGATAGCTCTTATCAGTTAATACAGCTTTACCTTGTGGAAAAGACTCAGCCCAAGCTGAATGCAATTCGCCCCACATTTTTCGGCCTTCATCGGTAAAAAAGAGTAATGGCGGATTTTTATACTTTTTCACGGATGCAATAACGGTTACTGGAATATCTGGGATCTGTGGATAATCTGGCAATGGTCTTTTCGCCCAAAAGTCCAGATACTGGTTGGACATACCATTAGCCATATCGTCTAATTTCACTTGTGTTATTTCTTTCTCAGCTTTTGCAAGATCAATTTGGCGCATGATATCAACATCATGCTCTGAAGCAGGCTCAATCAGCATGGGGCTGAAACCCACTCAGGATAAGTTGCAGCGAATCGTCTTGCGATATAAGCACCATATGAATGAGTAATATAGACAATTGGTTTTTCAACGTGTAACGCTTCAAGTAGCATGAGAGCTTCGTTTGCATACTCTTCCGAGCTGTAGTTTTTTCTCAATTGCGTAGAACCGCCGTTACCAATTCTTGAATAACGAATGAAGCGGGCTTCCTTTGCAAGCTTTTCAAAAACCGGCTCCCAATCAAATACCCCCGCAGAGCCACCAGCCTCTAAAAATACAGTATGCTTGCCACTCCCCGCGATTTCGTACTCAACATCATAGCCATTAACCTTAATAAAATTAGGCTTGGCAAACACACTTGCTGTGACAAAAAAATAGCAAAGCATCAATCCAAATTTCACTTTTTTCTCCTTAAAGACTAAACCTGTAGATAAACTCGTTTTAAATTCACTTTTATTAATGAACCATAGCCAAGTTACTATTTTGGTCGAATTATTTATTGTATAAAAGCTAGAGTAATAATCTTATTCGCGGTGGTTTTTTCAGACAGCTTAATTAATTTAGTATCGACTGTAACTATGCTTCGGCACACAGCAAAAACAAGAAAGCGCGGTGTAAACACCACGCTTTCAACTAATTCAAATCTGCTTAAAACTTACCGCTTATGGCTTATGGCTTAAAGCGCTAGTCTTCACTTTCCATAAACCGTTGCAATTGGTCTTTAAGGTTCGGCGGTATGCCTTTAATAACTAACGTATCAGTGGCCTCGTTGTACATTACCCGTTCGCCTAAGTGTTTGCGCTCAAAACTGATGCTCACGCCGCCGCCAAGGCCAGAGAATTTAACCATACTGGTAACGGTTTTTTTATCGACCGGGAATGACTCTTCTAAATCATAGCTTTGCTCTTTGCAAAAGCTTTCAAATGGGTTGTCGTCACCTTTGGTGAGCGTTGCTGATAACTCGCTGACGTTAGCATCTTCACCAGTAGTAACGCAGTCATTACAGTAATCAAATACTTGTTTACGCAGATCGTCTTTTTCAGATTTATCAAATTGTTGCTCTGATAAATAATCTTCAACTGCATTGAGCATTACTTGGCTTTGCTGTTTTGGATCGATGCCTTCTTCGCAACCTAAAAAGTCTAAGAAAAAGTCGGCGACTTTGCGCCCTGCTCGGCCTTTAATAAATGAGATATAACGATTGTCTTCTGCTTGGGTGTCCCACGCAGTTAAATCGATGCGTGCAGCTAGTTGCATGCGGGAAATATCTAAATGGCGTGACGAGGCTAAATCAAGCTCAGAGGTAATAGAGTAATGCTCTTTGATGTTGATCATTGCAATCAGCATATAATCGGTTGCTACGTATTGATAATGACAAAATACTAAATAGCCAGTTTCGTTAAACGCGTACTTATCAAGTTCCTCTTTAAGTACAGCTGAAGCTTGCTCTGTCATGTGCCAAAAGCCAAGCTCGCTATTGCGGTAACTTTGCATGGCTGATGCAACTACAGAGTTTTTATCACCACTAAAAGCACAGTACCCTTTACCTGGTTTGCCGTTGTATGCGTGATGAAGTTGCTCGATGAATACAGCGACTTTATCATTCACTGCCATTTCGTCATTGCGCAAATGAATTTGCGTATCGTCGTCTTTTTTGTCTACATAATGAACGACTAACTTTTTAACATCTATTGCCATCTTTGTTTTTCACGCCTCTGGTGTTAAAATGTGAGAATATAACTCTTTTATTGAACCAACTGATGCCAATCTTATCAAAATATTCTAATGATGAAGTAGAACAAATCGTCGATCAGCTCATTGATGTGTTAACTAAGCACAATGCGCCGGTTGATTTAAGTCTTATGTGTTTAGGAAATTCTATCACGCATATCTTAAAAGAGCATGTACCAACAGGGAAAAGACAAGCGGTTGCAGACAATTTTGCCAAAGCACTTGCGCAATCGGTTAAATAGACTTTATGAATTTATCGCAGCACAATCAGTTTTCGTCTAAAGCGAGTCAATTATTAAGTTGGGGGCATTTGTTTACTTTTGCCAATATCGGCTTAGTGTTGCTTATAAGTTTAAGTTACTTATTTGCTGACTCTCCTCCCACCAGCTTTATGGGTATGCTTTATATGCTAGTGACATGGCTTAGTCACACTAGTTTTATTACCTTTATTGCCTTTGTGCTGACGGTATTTCCGCTAAGTTTAATATTTCCTTACCCACGTCATATCCGCGGTATGGCAGCAATACTTGCCACCTGTGGTGCATCACTACTGACGCTTGATGCCTATGTGTATTTTAATTTAGGCTACCATTTAAGTAGCTCTGCATTACCTGAAATTATTACCTTATTATGGCATCGTTTAACCAGCTCTCCAGCGCTGACAACCCTGCTCGCTGGCGGAATTGTGATGCTTATTTTTGCATTTCAATTATTAGCAAGTAACTATACATGGCACCATTTAGCCCGCTTAAAACAATATAAATTTGCTCGTTACGCCAGCTCATTGTTATTAGTCTGTTTTGCGATGAGTCACAGTATTCATATTTGGGCTGATGCAAATTTGAAGTTTGATATTACTAAGCAAGATAATGTCTTACCCTTGTCCTACCCAACGACAGCAAAAAGTTTATTGGCAAAAAATGATTTACTTGATATTGAAAGTTACGAGCAAGCGCATAACGTAAAGGTTAATACACAAAATGTAGATTACACGGCTCCAACACCAATTGCTCGCTGTGAAGAATTTACTGCTGCGACAGTCGATATTTTAGTGTTTAGCTCTGCGCCTGCGTTAACTAATTTTGCTAAACAGCACAAAAATTTAAATAAAACCGAGCAGCTTTTACAACCCGTTCATCATCAAGATGTGCTATTTAGCTTGATTTACGGTTTACCTGCATACTACAAGCCAGCCTTAATGACAGAGCAAACATTGCCGGTGTGGCAAAGTAATCGTCGTAGTATTAGTGTCAGTGGCTTTAATGATTTTAACTATATCAATAGTACAACAGCGGGTGATGCAGCAATTCGTATCATTAACGCCGATGAAAACACTGCGCTTCGTGAGGGAGTCAATCAAGTATTTGCATTTAGTTTAGCCGATGTTGATCACGGTATTGTGAGTGCTTCATCTTTATACAGCACGGATAGAAAAGTAACCCGTACTGAAGGCTTGATCCAACCAAGCGATTTAATTGCCACAAGCGTTGGCCAATATTTAAATTGTGCTGATATCGCAAAGCAAAGCATGCTAGGCGTTAATTTGTATAACAAAAAAGGCGATATGGGCGTTAATTATTCGCAAGGCGTATTTATTGCCTATAAGAAAGACCGTATTACATTAATTGATTCTGATGGTAATTATAAAAATATCTCTGCTGCACAAGGCTTTTCAATAGAGCAAGGTTTAGATATTCCGTTTTTAGCACAAAGCATTAAAAAGCTAAAAACCTTTACCGAATAACTGCTACTGGCAATTTACCCAAGTTAGGTTATAGTTTTCATATATGATTATGCCCTAACTAGGGAAGGCTAGCGTAATGAAACTGTGTACTCTTTTCGTTATTTTTATTAGTTTGCTATTTGTTGCTAATCCGGCGGCTTCCGCAGATCAATATTACAAGTGCGTAACCGACAGAGGCACTACATTTAGCCAATTTCCCTGTGGCGGGCAGGCAACGCAACATAAAATAGCAGTGTCGCCCATCGTCACTCCGGCTACTGTAAATCATGTCAAAGCGCTTAATTTCCTTGAGCGTGAACAAATTATTCGTAATCTCAACGCTGAGATACGCAGCGTTAAATATAAACTCGCCATTTTGAGTCGCGACCGTGACCGCGCTGAATACGAGCAACTGCAACGGCTAAATCGTTTAATGAGTGATGATGATAAAAAAAAGCTTAGCAAAGAGATAAAAAAGCAGCTAAAAGTGATCAATAAAACGTTTGCCAAAAACACCAAAACGACCAACAAACAGCTCTCCGCACTCGAAAAAAAACTGAAACGTTATGAATAAACTATTGGGTTTTACCAATATTTAGCATACTCTTAACATGTGTAGAGCATATACTCTACAGGTCATTTTGGAGTACCCGTTCATGCAACCACAAAACATTGCCGAGCTAATTTTAAATGGCTTTAAAAAGCATTATAAATTATTTCAGCAGATCACCGCACAAGCACCTCTGGCATTTGCAAATAAAAACTGGACAAAAATGCACGACATTAGTCGCTTGCGGATCACTTATTACGATGATCGGGTTAACGAAACCACCCAACAACTACAAAATCAGCAATTAGCCAATCAATTGGATGAATCACTCTGGCTGCAAACAAAACAAATCTACCAGCACTTTTTAACGTTTCATCCACAAGCAGAATTAGCCGAAACATTTTATAACTCTGTGTTTTGCCGCTTATTTCATCGACGTTATTTTAATAATGATTTTATTTTTGTAAAAGCCACCTTGGCAGATGCTCCTGCGCTTCCTGTAGAAGCAGAATACCGCAGCTACTTTCCTGTTGTAGACGGCTTAAAGCCCACTATCCGTAAAATAATTAATCAATTTGATTTTAAAGCCGATTTTGTTAATTTAGAGCGCGATATACGACTTTTAGTAAAAGCGTTTTATAAACAAGCACCCGACACCCATCACCGTGCGTGGCAAATGCGCTTTGACATATTACAAACGCCGTTTTATCGCAACAAAGCAGCCTATATTGTCGGCCGTGTAGTATCACAAAGTGGTGTGCAGCCATTTATTATTGCGGTGTTACATCATCAAGAGCAAGGTCTGTATCTCGATGCTTTACTGACTAACTCATCGCAAATGCGGGTTATTTTTGGCTTTGCTCGTGCTTATTTTATGGTTGAAACCCACGCTCCTTCCGCATTAGTTCGGTTTTTAAACCAACTAATGCCCAACAAAACCTTAGCAGAGCTTTACAATGCCATTGGCTTTCATAAACAAGGTAAAACCGAGTTCTATCGCGAGTTTTTAACCCATTTACAACGCTCCAGTGATGATTTTGTGATTGCCCCTGGCACACCGGGCATGGTGATGATGGTATTTACCCTACCTTCATTTGATTATGTATTTAAAATAATTAAAGACAAATTTGGTGAAAGTAAACCATTTGGCCGCGATACCGTTCTCAAACGCTACCAATTAGTTAAAAGCCATGATCGGGTTGGTCGTATGGCAGATACCATAGAGTATTCTAACGTCGTATTCCCTGTTGCGCGTTTTAACGCTACATTGCTTGCACAGCTTAAACAAACTATTGGTTCATCAATGATCATCGAAGGCGACTTACTGATCATCAAACATATGTATATTGAGCGACGCATGACGCCACTGAATTTATATTTAGAAAAAGCTAATACTGAAGATGCCGCTGTTGCCATTGCAGAATATGGCCAAGCACTCAAGGAAATGATCGCCGTTAATATTTTCCCAGGCGATATGTTGCTTAAAAACTTTGGTGTCAGTAAACACAAACGCATTATTTTTTATGATTATGATGAAGTGCAATATTTAACAGACATGAACTTTAGAGCACTGCCTAAAGCCAAAAGTTATGATGACTACTTAACCAATGAGCAAAGTTACTCTGTGGCACCACAAGATGTATTTCCAGAGCAGTTATGCACTTTTGTAATGCCGAACCCGCAATACAAAGCAGTTTTCAGCCAAACACATCCAGAACTATTAGACGTCGCATTTTGGCAGCAAGCGCAACGAAATATAAAAGCAGGGGTCGTTAGCCATATCTACCCTTATCCAGCAGCGCAGCGTTTTATCCATCAATGGTAGACGAAAGGACACACAATGAATATCAGTAAAATAGATTTAAACTTACTCGTTTATCTCGACACATTATTACGCGAATGTAATGTTACTCGCGCCGCAAACCAGCTTAGCATTACACAGCCGGCAATGAGTAATGGTTTAAAACGTTTACGTAACCTGTTTAACGATCCGATCTTAGTACGCACCAGTGATGGTATGGTGCCCACTGAACGAGCTATTGAATTGCAGCCGGTGATCCGTGGCATCTTAATGACATTAGAAGAAACGCTTGCACCAAACCGTGAATTTGAGGCCAGCCAAAGCAAACGGGTATTTAGGATTATGGCCAGTGACTATGCTGCCAGCACCTTAGCACCTAAGCTACTGAGTAAATTACACGATGAAGCGCCGGATACCACACTCGATATTCTCACTCCAAGTGATGTTACTTTTCATGATGTAGAAAACGGTAAAGTTGATATGGCAATAAATCGTTTCGAAAACCTACCGCAGTCGTTTCATCACAAACGTATTTGGAAAGATAGCTTTTGTTGTTTAGTAAAAGCTGACAACCCGATCATTGAAAATTTTAGCCTCGATAGTTATTTAAAAGCTCGGCATATTTGGGTAAGTAAAACAGGTTTTGGTGTCGGGGTTGGTATGGATCCTAAAGACGTACAAAAACTTGGCTGGGTTGATGAAGCGCTCGCCCACTTTGGTAAACACCGAAATATTGCCACATTCACCCGTAATTACCACGTTGCAATACATCTAGCGAAAGAGAAGAACCTGATTGCGACACTCCCTTCAAAAGCCGCTAATATTTATTTAGATGATCCTGGTTTGCAAATTCTGGAGCCTCCCTTCCCTATACCACCATTTGAGTTAGATATGATTTGGAGCCCATTACTTCACAGAGATGCCAGCCATATTTGGTTACGCCAAAAAGTAGCCGAAGTTGCTGATGAGTTAAAATAACACTCTTACATAGTCTGTGTAAAATTTGCTTACTGAGCTTAGCTTAGTAAGCATTCCAGTTCCCGCTAGCTTTCTTTACCACATAAAATACAACTAGTTATAATTATTTTTTATACTGGAACATGACTTGCTTTGCTTAATGTGAATTTCATTAAACTTAAAGAGGTCATAATTATGAATACCCATCAAGGACAAGACGTTAATCATATCACTGACATTATCCAAGTAATGAACAGCGGCATCGACTTTTATGAAAAAGCCCAACAGAAAGTTCAAGATCCAGCAATTGGCGCACTTTTCCAACGTATGATAGATGCCCGTAAAGTGAGTGTTGAAAACCTTCAGCCTTATGCAATCAATGAGCAAGGAGAGCGTGAAGATGGCTCTTCTTTTGCTGTTGAAGCTCGCCGCGCGTATACCACGCTTATCACTAAATTTAGCTCAGATAACGACCAAACCTACGTTAAAGAGCTTGAAGAAGTGGAAGATAAAACACTTGCAGAAATTAAAGCCGCTATGAAAAAGCCACAGCCACATGACTGTGAAGCGGCATTATCTAAAGTGTTATTGACAATGCAAAGCTGCCATACAGAAATGAGCCGCATGCAACAAAAGCACTAATATAATTCGTTAAGTCAAAGCCCAGCCACGTGCTGGGTTTTTTTATGCCTAATAAAGAATGACAAAAAACTTCTACAATAAAAAAATAATTCTGTCACGTAATTGTAAACATTAGCCTCTATTATTACCTTTATCACAGCTGGTCTAGACCAGGATTAAACTTAAGGTAAAACTAATGATGAAAAAAAATGCAATAGCAACAGCTATCTTACTGTGCACCAGTACGTTATTTGTTAACCAAAATGCCGTAGCCCAAAATGCCGTTTTTGTAGGCTCAGTTAAAGACAATCAATCACTATTACCTGGCGCATTAATTGCCATTGTCGGGACCGATAAAACTGCTGTCACTGATTATCAAGGGCAATTCGAACTACCAAAACTTGATGCAGGAAATTACAAACTAAAAATTACTTATTTAGGCTATCAACCATACTTTATTGACCTAACCATTGGCGATGGTGAAGTGAAAAAAATACAACCAATCACACTATTTGCAGCTAACAATGACACCATTGAAGAGATAATTGCCGTAGGGCAAATTCAGCGCGGCGAGATGGCAGCAGCAAACAATCAAAAAAACGCCAAGAGTATAAAAAATATAATCTCTGCAGATGGTATTGGTAAACTCCCCGACCGAAATGCTGCTGAAGCTGTACAACGCATTCCTGGTGTCTCAATAGAGCGAGACCAAGGTGAAGGCCGCTTTGTTGCAGTTCGTGGTTTACCAGCACAATGGAGTTCAGCAAGTATAAATGGCGACAGACTACCAACAGCAGAAGAGGAAACCACCAGCCGAGCCACAGCTTTTGACTTTTTTCCCAGTGAGCTGATTGAGTATGTTGAAGTATCTAAAGCATTAACCCCAGACATGGAAGGCGATGCCATTGGCGGTAATGTAAACTTCATAACTAAAAAGGCCCCTGATGATTTTGTATTTAATACTAATTTCGCTATTGGTCAAAATGAACTTGCTGGGGGGACTAACTATTCAGCTAACGTGCTTTATGGCGATCGTTTACTTGACAATAAATTAGGCTTTTTAATCAATGCCACCGCGTGGCAACGTGATTGGGCAACAGATAACTTTGAGCCTCGCCGAGGTAATGATGGCATCGGGATCTATCGTCTTGAACTGCGCGATTATACAGGCACCCGTGAAACATATGGTCTAAATGGCGCTGTTGAATATCAATTAGATCAGGGCACACTCAGTGCAACCGCAATGTATGGCACTTTAATTGATGATGAAACTCACTATAAACACCGTATGCGCTTCGATAAAGACCGCGCTGAAGTACAACATATTCGCAATGAATTAATCACCGAAATGACCGGTTTTGAGCTAGCTGGAGAACATTATTTTGGCTACGATAAAACGCTTAACTGGAAGCTTTCTAGTTACGAAAATGAATTTCGCTATGGCAATACACCAAACGGTGAAGATAACAGTTATTTTGTTGTTCGCTTTGATCAAAAAAATGTCGGTTATCAGGGTTTAGAGGATAGAAACACTGGTAAAAATTACGCCTACAACACAATTGATGGTGGCAATGATCCCTGGAATGCTATTAGTACCCACCTGCCCACCGACTTTTCATTTAACCCTGCTCAAACAAAACTTTCATGGGTAGAGCTGTATAAAGTATATGTAAAAGAAAAAGATAAAATAGTTGCAAGTACTGATTTTGAATGGCAAATAGATACCGATATTACCGTAAAAGTGGGTGCTAAATATCGCGATAAAGAACGAGTTGCGCGATTCAGTGATGAGTTTTATGCATGGGATGAAGCCAACCATGGCCCTGCGCCAACTTTAAATGACTTTGCTTTATCAGATCAACCTGGGCGCAGTGATTATTTAAATGAACTTTCAATCGACTATCAAAATCAGTTCTCTCAAGTTGCCTCTACGGATGACTTAGCTCAGTTTTGGAATACGAATAAAAGCAAATTTGTACTTGATAAGACTGAATCAGCATTAATTGAAAACGGAGGAGCTCTAGGGCGCAACTTTGATGTGAATGAGCAACATACTTCACTCTATGGTATGGCAAACTATATAATAAACTCGCAATGGGAGATGGTTGGCGGCTTACGCCTTACGAAAACAAACACTAACGTGGATGGTTATATCTATCTTGCAGATGAAAGTCGTGTCGTGCCAACAAGTGCTAAAAATGACTATTTATCAGTGCTCCCAGCCCTACATGTAACCTATCACAGCACTGAGCAGACAAACTATCGTCTTGCGTTAACGCGCTCGTTTTCTCGTCCTGACTTTGGTTCATTAACCCCAGGGGCAACCTATTTAGAAGCCGATAATGAGTTAATCACCGGCAACCCTGAGCTTGAACCCACATACTCTAATAATATCGATTTTATGGCTGAACACTTTTTTGAACGCGTTGGATTAGTCTCAGCTGGATTATTCTATAAAGATATAAGCGATCCCATTTTCCAAAGCAGCACTATTGGCGACTTTGGCAGTAACAGTGGGGTAAATATCATCCGCCCGGAGAATGGTGACAGTGCTTGGCTAGCAGGTATTGAAATGGCATTCAACCGGGATTTAGGTTTTGTGACAAAAACCCTCGAAAATTTTGGCATGATGGCCAATGCAACATTTATGGATTCACAAATGAGCATTCCCAATCGTGCCGATAAAGTTGCTATTCCACGCCAAGCTGACAGCCTATACAACTTTACTTTGTATTACGACGATACCTTCTTTGCTGCCCGAATTGCTGTTAATTACAAAGGTGAATATATAGAAGAGCATGGCAACAATCCGAAATCAGATAGCTATTATGGCGATAACACCAGTGTTGATTTTACTACGTCATATCAGCTTAACGAAAATGCGCTAATTTACATTGAATTAAACAACCTCACTAACGAACCACTCAAGTATTACTTAGGTGATGAAAGTCGCCCCTTACAAGTGGAGTATTACGGTGTTCGAGGCATGATTGGTGTTAATTACCAATTCTGATCCCTTTAGTATTATGCGAGGCGCTAGTCTCGCAAAAGGATAAACTATGTTTTCGCAACATCAATGGCTACAACGTGCACATGGATTAGGGTTTGTATTATTTGCAGCAAGCTCTGCGTTTATGACTTATTTTTGCATGTACGCATTTCGCAAGCCTTTTACTATAAATAGCTATTCTGAGTTTGATGATCCTAGTTGGCAAGTCAGTTTTAAAATTGCTCTGATTCTGGCACAAGTATTTGGCTACCTCTGCGCTAAATTTATCGGTGTGAAAGTGATTGCTGAAATGCGCCACCAACAACGTGGTTTAGCTATTATAAGCATGATTGCTGCGGCTGAGTTGTCACTTATCTTGTTTGCCATCACCCCAGTTGGTTTGAATGTAGTCTGGCTTTTTTTTAACGGCTTATCACTTGGCATGATTTGGGGCATTGTATTTAGCTTTTTAGAAGGTAGACGAACATCTGAAATTCTTGGTGCAATTCTAAGTGTTACATTTATCTTAGCGTCTGGCTTAGTACGTAGTGTTGGTAAATGGTTAATAGACAACCTCAATGTGGCTGAGTTGTGGATGCCAGCTGCAACAGGCGCACTATTCTTACCACTTTTATTGCTTAGTGTAAAATGTATCACCATGCTACCTGAACCAACGCAAGCAGATCAGCAAGCTCGTCAAAAGCGTTTACCCATGGACGCGAAAGCCCGCTGGATATTTTTCAAACAGTACTGGTTCGGTATTAGCTGTTTAATTTTGAGTTTTTTACTGTTTACTGGCTTTCGCGATTTTCGCGACAATTTTGCTGCAGAAATTTGGCAAGCCCTCGGCTATGGGCAAGAGCCTGCCATATTTGCATACGCTGGTATACGCATGGCACTCATCGTATTAATAGCGCTTGGCGCCATGGTATTAGTCAAAAATAATAAAACTGCTTTTTATGTTAATCATGGTTTTATTTTATTTGGCGCATGCTTATTCGTCGGCAGTACATTCGCATTTGAAAGTCAACTACTCACCCCGAAAGCATGGATGGTACTACTAGGTGCGGGTCTCTACATCAGTTACATCCCCTACAATTGCTTTTTATTTGACAGAATGATCTCTGCTGTAGGCTCTACAGCCAATGCTGGTTTTTTGATTTATTTAGCCGATTCAGCTGGGTATTTAGGCTCGGTTGGTATTTTACTTTATCGAACCTTTGTAATGCCAGAGATCAGCTGGCTCAGCTTTTTTATCAATGCTTGTTATTGGGTAGGGAGTGTCGCAGCAATGCTCGTTATGTTGTCCCTTGGCTATTTTGTAACGCGTTTATCCCCTTTTAATCAATCTCGCAGGCTATTGCCTGTATCACCATCATCTTAATAAGAGAATAATATGAAACATTTAGAAGCACTAATCTTAGATTGGGCTGGTACCGTTGTTGATCACGGCTCTGTTGCACCAACCACTATTTTTGTTGAGGCGTTTAAAAACGCATTTAATTTTGACATTACACTCGCTCAAGCACGTATTCCTATGGGAATGGGCAAGTGGGACCATATCGCTACATTAGGCAAGCTGCCAGAGATAGACACACGGTGGCAAGCACAATTTGGCGCGCCAATGAGCGATGAGCAAATTGATCATATTTATAATACCTTTATGCCATTACAAAAAGCTAAAGTAGCAGATCGTGCTATGCCTATTGCTGGTGTGTTACCCGTCATAGAGCGTTTAAAAGCGCAAGGTATTAAAATTGGGAGTTGCTCAGGCTATCCTCGCCAAGTAATGGACGTACTTGAAGTTGCTGCCGCAGAATATGGCTATAAACCCGACCACAGTGTAGGTAGTGATGAGTTATCTGCAGGCTCTCGCCCAGGCCCATGGATGGCATTAGAAAACGTTAATGCTCTGGGTATCAAACGTGTTGCTCACTGTGTAAAAGTGGATGACTCTGCCCCAGGTATCGCTGAAGGCTTAAATGCAGGCATGTGGACAGTGGGAGTTGCACTCAGTGGTAATGCAGTCGGCCTAACTGAACAAGAGTGGGCTGCATGCTCAAATGATGAGAAATTGCAGCTAACTCGTCAAGCATACCAACAATTACATCAAGCAGGTGCCCATTACGTGATTAATTCTTTAGCTGATATTGAGCCTGTTCTGATGCAAATTGAAGCTAAGGTTGCAAGAGGAGAACGTCCTTAATGTCCTACCAACCCTTTTGGTTTGATAAGGCACTGGATGAGGAGAAAGCCACTGTGCTTTCTCCAAAACTATCGCAAAACCACCACACGGATATATGCATCATCGGCGGCGGCTATACTGGTTTATGGACTGCTATCCAAATCAAACAGCAACAACCAACCAAAAAAGTGACTGTCATTGAGCAAGGACTATGCGGTCAAGGTGCCTCTGGTCGCAATGGAGGTGCCATGCTTACATGGTCTACCAAACTACCAAGCCTAATAAATTTAGTCGGCATTGAGAACGCTTTATTTTTAGTTAAAGAGTCAGAACGTGCTGTTCACAGTATTAAACAATTTGCCGAACAAAATGCGATAGACTGTGATTGTAGAATTGACGGCTGCTTTTATACGGCATCAAACCAGAACCAAGTTGGCCTTTTAAGTAATGCATTAACCACGCTAGATAAATACAATCTCAATGCTTGGCACCAATGTAGCTCTCAAGAGCTAAAAAGCACAGGCTCAATACAAAACTTAGCCGCATATTACAGCATTCATGGAGGCAGTATACAGCCAGCAAAATTGGTCAGAGGGTTGAAAAAAGTAGCTCAAAAACTAGGGGTTAATGTGATTGAGCAATGCAAGTACGAAAGCCATGGTGGGAATCAACCATTAACAGTACAAACCAGCCAAGGCCCCCTATTATGTAGCACGCTTATTTTTGGTGTTAATGCATGGCTACCTAGTCTGCATAAAGCCTTTTCACGCTCAGTAGTGCTTGTTTCCAGTGATATGATAATCACTAAACCAATTCCTAGCTTATTAGAGCAACTTAATTTAAACCACGGAAGCGCTGTAATAGATTCACGCATTTTTGTTAATTACTACCGCACTACAAGCGACGGACGCTTAATGTTAGGTAAAGGCGGGAACTTTTTTAGTTTTAATAACCATATGCATGCTAGATTTGACATGCCAAGTAAGTACGATAATATTTTGCAATCATCGCTCAGTCATTTTTTTAAAGGTTGCGATTTCCCCATAGAGCGTACCTGGACTGGTCCTTCGGATCGTAGCGTGACCGGTTTTCCATTCTTCGGCCATTTAAACGGACAACGAAATGTACTTTATTCTGGTGGCTATTCTGGAAATGGTATTGTGCAGTCTTTTTTAGGAGCGAAAATTCTAAGCGCTATGGCACTTAAAAATAATCTGCAATGGCAAAACTGTGGCTTAGTTAATCAGCAGTTAAAGCAATTCCCTCAAGAGCCAATTAGAACCGCTGGTGCTTACCTAGTCAGAAACGCAATCAGACGTAAAGAATTTGCTGAAGATTGTAATGCAACAGTGCGAAGCATCGATAAGTTTTTGGCCCGCTTTAGCGGCAGCGCAGGTAAAGTAGATACCAAAACAGCATCATAGTAATACCCTTAGGTAAAAATAACCATTATACTCAGCTAGGTTGATTACTATTAAGTGGTAAATAATTACACGATGCTTTTATATCAAGAGATCCGCAATTACATTCATACGCTGCTGCAAAAAGATGCAATTTCAGCAGGTCATAAATTACCTTCAGAGCGGGAGTTACAACATCAATTTAACTCCACTCGAATTACTGTCCGTGAAGCTTTGCTCAGGCTGGAAGCAGAAGGTTTAATATTTAGTCAAAAACGTAAAGGATGGTTTGTCACTCCTAAAAAACTAATGTGGCACCCAGCAACAAAAGTTAACTTTTACGAGCTTGCAAAACAACAAGGATTTGCAGCAAAAACCGAACTTATTGAATCGAAAAAAATAACCAATATTGATTTAAAAAATTTAGTGAATGCCCCTACTTTGCACCATCTTCAGCGGGTGCGTAGCTTAGACAACCGTGCTGTTATGTTTGAGCATATATACTGTGATGCTGAACGCTTTTCTGAGCTCGAATTTCATCCTCTTGATACATCTATAACCGATATCATGTCCAAACAATACGCCACTAATGTAGTTAAAGAGCAGAGCGTTATTAGTATCACAGTGCTGCCCGATGAAATAAGTAACCTTCTTGAAAAAAACAGCGGTACCCCCTGTTTAAAAGTCATCCGTCAACGCTTCGATGAAAGCCAAGTGCTCGTCGATTATAATATTGAATATTGGCTACATAATGCAATTGAAATGGTAGTTGAAGGGCAATAAAAAAGCGGTGTTTAAAACCAATTAAACACCGCTTTCACGGGTGAACACATTAAGCCTAATTTTTCCAATATTGATTTTTTTCTATTGCCTCGAGTAAACGAAGTATGTCTATTTCACTTACTTCGCCGATATTCCCTATTCGGAAACAATCAGCATTGGAGACTTTGCCAGGATAAATAACAAAACCCTCTTGCTTTAAGGCAGTGTAAAATAATTTAAAATCATAACGCTCAGATGTAGGTGAAATAAATGAGGTAATGATTGGGGAATGTTTTTGCTCATTTAATAGTGGCTCAAAGCCTAGTTTTTCCATACCTGCCACTAAGGATTTTTGGCTGCGAGTATATCGGTTAAAACGGGCTGTGATACCACCTTCTTCTTCGAGTTCGAGTAGCGCTTGGTAAAATGCGCGAACAACATGAGTAGGTGAGGTAAAGCGCCATTTGCCGCCGTTTTTTTCCATACACAACCATTGCTGATATAAATCTAAAGACAATGAACGAGCTATCCCCTCACTATGCTCAATAGTGCTATACTTACACACTACAAAGCCAAAGCCTGGGACTCCCTGTATGCATTTGTTTGATGAGCTAATCATCACATCAATATGCCAATCAGCTAAATCAAACGGGATCCCGCCAAAGCTGCTCATGGCATCAACAATAAAGACTTTTTGATATTTTTTAGTAAGTAATCCGACTTCTTGAATAGGATTAAGCATACCTGTGGTTGTTTCACAATGAACCATTACAACATGGGTGATATCAGGGTCGTTATTTAAAACAGTGTCAATTTCCTCAATATTCGGAAGTACAGTTTCAGGGTAATTTAAAACATGGTACTCAATTGCTAGATAATCTGCGATTTCTGCGATACGTTCACCGTACGCACCATTATTAATTACAAGTAGCTTGCCTGCTTGTGGGATAATACTCCCTATTGCAGACTCTACACTTGCCGTGCCACTGCCTTGCATTAATACACTGGTATAGCCAGGTTTTGATGTTGCTAATGACACTAATTTTCTGCGAATGGTCTGCACTATGTCACGATTATAATCATCATCCCACGTGCACCAATCTTTAAGCATTGCTTGTTTCACCGTTTGAGACGTGGTTAGTGGCCCTGGTGTTAATAATAAGTAGTTATTCATGAATCATCCATACAATCTGGTCTGGTCTAGTCCAGTAATTATTAAAGATTTCATGGACAAAAAACAGTGAAACTTTTATGACATCCTCTTATTCTATTATTAAAGCGGCAACTGCTATTCCATTAAGTCAGCTCACGCTGATTTTGGTAGCGACCTTCCTATTACAATAAACAGCAGTTGCAAGCTTAAAACGTAAAAAACTAAACAGCGATTAAACTCTTCTTCAACCGCCACAAACATTTCAACTATAAAGTAACCCTTTGTTGTATATCTGCAAGTGATCGAGCCTCATTGACCGAAAGCGCATGATTAAAAAATAATAAATCAGCAACTGAAATATCTATCTCAGTGTTTAATAAATTATAATTACCCTCTCCCCCCTCACCAATATTAATAGGGAATTCTGAAGCTATTGACTTCACATTTGGCGCAGCAACATGTGCCACCTGAAAACCAAGCGTTTCGTCATTTATGTACAAACTAATCTCAGCGGTGACTAGATCGTAGGTGGCTATTACATACATCCATTGGTTATGAACATAAGGCAAACTAATATCAGCTCTATTTGACCCATCTCCAATGTTAAATTTCATAGTGCTATTAGTTGCTGAAAGTGTAAAACCTGGGTTTAAACCACTCTGCCAATCTTTATTAGAGATAATATTTGGATCACTACTTATATCGCCATTTACTTTTAACCAAAAACCAACAGAACCCTGCAAATTACTCTCTAAATTAGTAGGCGCTGATAGATAGCCATTTTGTCTATTGATATTAATAGCCTGACCACTATTAAGAGGGCCTAATTCAAATGTGACTAGCGGTTCATTGCCGGCGATATAGTCAAAAGGTGTTATTTCTGAATCAAATGAAGCGTGTAACAGTACTTTTTTTAGAATCAAACTAATTGGCACAAGTTCGCCCAAGCTAAAATTAGCTAATGTAGTTAAGCTATTGCCTGTGTTTGGTACTACTTTATACATAATGCGCTTAGTGCCTTCACCTAATGTATCAATAGAAAGCAAATCATCGTAAAAATGATCAGAGGCAGCCACTTCCGCAATTTTTACATCATCACGATATAAGGTCACGGTTTCAACCTCTTTTGCTACTCGCCAATTAAGTGTAATCACAGCCTCATCTGAACGATGTTGCTTTATTTGTATAAAGGTATTTTTTACACCCACTTTGCCAATTAACGACGGACTAGAAAACTGTTGCTCAGGCTTAATTTGATACCCTAAAAAGCTCAGAGCTGTTGGAGCAATAGCAGTAATACCGGGGTAACCCATTAATGCATTTTGTCCCTCACTAGCGAGACTAAACTGTGTATCGTTGTTAGCAAATAACTCATTCATTATCTCCGGCTTGTTTGTGCCTATAAGTGATGTTCTTTCTTCAACACTATCACCACCATGCCCACCACTTTTTACATGACCATGGTCGGAAACAACCATCACCAACCAATTTTCGTTAAGGTTAACTTCTCGATATTCAATTGCATCTAGGATACGCCCAAGGTGTAAATCTGTATCTTTTAAGGATTGCTCATACGCTTCACACCAACCACAAGCATGGCCAGCACCATCGATTTCATCTAAATGTGTGAAAATAAAATCTAAATTAGAATCAGGATCAGTTAACTCAGCTACTAACTTTGTTGTGATAAATGTATCTAAAGGGGTATCTTCAGGGCGTTGTACCCCTTCGATTTGTTGTTTTACGTAGGGCATAGCATTTTTGGCATGCCCTTGGTTAATAGGAGTCCATGCAACATAACTTGCCATGTCAATAGTGTTATCTTCATTATAGAGGTGTTCAAAAATACTAGCTGATAACGTAGGTTGATTGTTATTGGACGCAACACCATGCCCATCTACCCATTGCCCTGTCAAGATTGATGACCAAGAAGGGCCAGAGGAAGTAGCTTGATGGCTGTGGCTACCAAGGTAACCTCCAT
The DNA here is from genome assembly GCF_014163675.1 of Pseudoalteromonas sp. SR44-5. Classification (NCBI taxonomy): domain Bacteria; kingdom Pseudomonadati; phylum Pseudomonadota; class Gammaproteobacteria; order Alteromonadales; family Pseudoalteromonadaceae; genus Pseudoalteromonas; species Pseudoalteromonas sp. SR44-5. The sequence continues at coordinate 48,210 of NZ_JACJDT010000023.1, read as the reverse complement.
TGAACGCTTTGCTGATCGTTAATCTAGAAAAATTTTCTAGTATCGGTTCATTTATTTCCTCATTATCTATGTCGTCAACATAATCGAACATCAATCCATCGATACCTAAAACCAGAACTTTTTTTACAGGTTCAACGGTTTCAATAGTTGTTACTTCCTCTTTAGTCGTATTGTTATCGTTACAACCAACTAATGAAAATACCGCAATACTACAAAGGCTTATCACTTTAAGGTTAAATGGAGCAATTCTAAAATTCATACATATCCTTAATTTAGGTTAATTCAACTGGTCTAGTCCAGATAGATTATTGATATAAAATATGAAAGTTTGAGGTTACTTTGATGACGTTCCGATGACTAACTGAAAGCTGTAACTGTGTTCACTATCAAAAAAAGGGCCTTGCGGCCCTTCAAAAGATAAATAACGTAGGAGAAGTTATTTAAAAACGGTATTCGGCGCCTAAATAATAATAAGCACCGTTAAAACCAAATGGTGCAGAACGACGTGAATATTCAAATACACCTGTTGAACTGACGATTGTATTGCCTGACGCGTCTACAATTGTGCCTGAGCGTGAGTTACCTATTTCATTCTTATCAGGATAAACATCAAACAAATTATTGGCGCCAATATTTATCGATAGGTTATCGGTAACAAAGTAGTTAATTTTTACATCTGTCAGAATTTCAGCACCGTACGTTTGGCGGCCACCATCTTCGACAGTGTATTCACCGTAACGATTCAGCGATAAATTAACCGTCCAGTCTTCAAGGCGATAAAGAGCACTTAAATTAACCCTGTCTTGAGGTTGCCACTCTTCGATAATTGATGTCTCTTGCGATGAAAAAACATCTTCAACAGGAATAGTTTCTAAACCACTGCCTGCAGGAGTGAATAAATCAACCACATCGGTTTCTGTAAAGTTAGCAGCAAGGGTAAAATCAAGCGTGCCACCTAACCCTTCAGTATTCCAGGTTGCAACGAAATCCACACCTTGCGTTTCGGTATCTGCACCATTTAAGAAAAACTGCCCTGCACCTGCGCCAGAACTAACCAATGCAGCATCTAGCGTTGATGACAACCCTTTACCTAAACGGTTACTGATCACAATACGGTCGTCAATATCAATTGAATAATAATCAACGGTAACATTAATATTATCCGTCACGTTATACACAATACCTAAGCTCATGTTTTGTGACTTTTCTTCTTTAAGTTTTGGAATACCAATACTCTGTGCAAGTGTGCTGTCGTTTCTAAAAGTACCAACTTCTTCTGCAATTAGATCGCCGTTCGGGCCCACCACAAATTGCGTGCTGATATTATTAAAGTACAGTTGTTGCATCGATGGCGCTCTAAAGCCGGTACTCACCGCACCACGTAACGATACATCATCAGTTACAGACCAATTACCCGCAAGTTTAAAATTAACTGTATCACCAAAACCTTTATAGTTATCGTAACGTAGCGCGCCTGAGAGAATAACATCATCAATAATATAAGTTTCAGCATCTACGTAAAATGAAATCACATCACGTGATTCATCAACCGATGAATCAGGCGAAGAGCCACCAAAACCTTGAGTCCCACCGGCAGCATTTTCACTGCCAATACCACCGCTCATACCATCGTAAATATTAACACCGTTATTTGTATCATAATCACGATAAGCGTATTCACTACCTTCTAAAATGCGGTATTCATCGGTGCGAAGCTCGGCACCCATTGCCAGTGAAAAATTATCATAGTCTTGTGTAAAATCAAGATTGATTGTTTGCAGTGATAACTCCATGCCATACGCATACGCTTGGCGAGGAATAGTGGCACGAATATCATCAGCACTTAAACCTTGATCATAACGTAATAAATTAGCGTATGAACCATTGATAGTGTCACTAGTGGTATAATCGATGCTGTTTTCACCATAGGTGTATGACAGGTCAAGACTAGAGCTATTATCAAACTCTTTTTTAAAGCCAAAGTTATACGATATATCATCAATGGTGGTGTTGATCATTGGCAAGAAGCCCATCGGGATCACCGCATCACCATCTTGTAAAACAGGGTTGCCATCAGCATTGGCATTATGACGGAAAAACGCTGCTGACTCGTTATCGCGACTTGAATAAGTAATAAAACCATAAAGCTCACCACCAGCAAGTTCATAACCTGTATTTACTGTCAGTGCAAACTGTTGTGAGTCCGCATCACCAATTCTAAACGTATTTCGAGGTGCGGTGAGTTCGCGAGGGTCGCCTGCTAAATATGTACCATCAGCAAGCTCTGTACATCCATAAAACTGACACGAGCCATGTAAACCGGCACGATTCGTTGGGGCTCTATCACGATAATTCAACGTAGTATTTAAGTAGCCGTCATCGCCTAAAGCAAAGCCTTTGTTAAAATCAATATTGACAGTTTCACCATCACCTTCAGAATATTGACCATAGTTAATCGCTGCTTTACCGCCCTCATCGGCATCTTTGAGTACAATGTTGATAACACCTGCGATTGCATCAGAGCCATATTGTGCAGCCGCACCATCACGTAACACTTCAATACGTTTAATTGATGCCGCAGGGATTGCATTCATATCAGTACCCGCTGTTCCACGCCCTACAGAGGTATTTATATGGATGATACTGGCTTGATGACGACGTTTGCCATTGATCAACACTAATGTCTGATCTGGTCCTAAACCACGTAATGTTGCAGGACGCAAAGCATCAGTACCATCACTGATTGAAGAACTGGAAAAGTTAAATGAAGGGGCAATTGATTGCAACATCCGGCCAACTTCTGTTTGCCCTGTATTCTCAAGTGCTTCAGCACTTAAAATATCAACGGGTACTGGTAAGTCTTCGACCGAACGCCCTGCTACACGGCTACCAACGATGGCGATTTTTTCAATATTTTCTTGAGCGGCTTGTTCTTGTGCATTAGCAACTTGGCTATTGGTTGCCATTAAAAGTGGTATTACAGCAGCACTGACCCCTGAAAGCTTTCTCATGTTGTTATCATTCCTATTGATTTGTTTGAGTTTTATACTCAGTAAACCATTTTGATCAACAACCGCATCGAGTTCAGTATTTTTCAGCATTGTACTAAGCGCTTCTAACTGAGTGTAATAACCATACACTGATTGAGCTTGGTATTGTTTTGCTAAGTCAAACGAAAAAACCACGGTTTGTTCTGTTTGTTTTGCAAACTCTATCAATGCTTGATCTGCTCGCTGCGCTTTTATATCAAATTGTACCATCTGTGGATTTGCAGCCTCAGCCTGAACATTTAGGCTAAATACTAAAGGTGCTAATACAATTAACCCACAAATTGGATACGTTTGGTTACTGCGCAACTTATACAAACAGTTGAGAAAGAATAATCCGCTATGCAATCCTATTTTTTTATTAATTATTTTTTTACTTTTTATATTTACCATTGTAACTTCTGACACTTTAAATCAAAGAGCAAGCATAAGCTTAGCTGTGATCACCGTGTTTTAGGCTTACGATATGTTCACCTAAACGTTCATGCTCAATGGCTAAATTGATGCGCAGGCTATCAAGTAAACCGATAATATCACCGGCTTTAAACACCCCAGCCACTTTTAAAGAAGCTAATGCAGGATCAGCAAGTTCAAAACGCGTTGCGGTATAGCGACTCACTTCTTGCAGTGCTTCGCTTAACGACTCGCCATTAAAAATTAGCATACCTTGTTGCCATGCCAGATCCCGTTGTACATCATCTTGTGTTAACCGTTTGATTGGCTTAGTAATGCTTTCTTTAATTAATGCTTTTTCGCCAGAGATAACAATACTAGCATTAATTTTTTTCACACTGTCGGTATCATTACTAGCACTTTGCAATTGAACAAAATCATCAGCATTTACTGCAACCGAAGGATCCGTGATCATCACTTTACCCTCAGTAACAACCAACTCAAGATCCGATGCTGCATTACGTTGGACATTAAAAACAGTCCCCAGTGCGGTAAATGACTTATCGCCCGCCATCACCGTAAATGGACGTGCGGCATCTTTAGCAACATTAAAACGCCCTTCGCCTCGACTTAAAATCAGTTGTCGGCGGTTTTTTGTATACGCAACTTCTAATAAGCTATTGGTATTTAATTGCACTATCGTACTATCTGGTAGCACAAACGTTGCTTGCTCACCGACTTTAGTACGGTAAATTTTACTGTACTTGGCTTGTTCTTGTGGTGTTGTTGGCCACTGTTCAATACCAACAAATATAAAGCTGGCAACTAGCAATGCGGCAAAGACACTTGCCGCAATCGAAAAATTAATTTCTCTGCGGGCAGGCTTATTGATGCTATTTTTATTGGGAAATAAGCTACTCAACTCATTTAATACGCTCAGTTCATCCCATAACTGGGCTAACTCAAATACCGCATCTTGATGAGCTTTATTTTGTTGCACCCAGTGCTGAAATTGCATACGTTCTTGCTTTGATAAGCCCCTATCCATAGCACTTATCCAACGACTGGCATCTGCTTGAATAGCATCTTTAGACGAAAATTGATGAATATTACTCATTTTCCCACCCTCCTGGCAGGTTCAATAGTGGCACTGCTGTGCTCACCTAACTGCTCATGTTGCTGCATGTAGCGCATAGATTGTAACAGACCTTTGGCAATATGTTTTTCAACCGTACTTTCACTTAACTTCATTTGCGCTGCGATTTCTTTTTGGCTCATGCCATATACTTTCTTTAAAATAAAACATTTTCGCACTGGCTGGCTTAGTTGCTCAGTAGCACGGCAAAACAGTAAAAAGCGCTCTTTTGAGGTCACTTCATCCTCAAGCTGCATAGATCGCAACGACTGCTGATAATCATCAGAGGTATCTAATGAATCGCAATGCTGATTATCCCATTTAGCAATATGGTTAAGCGCCAAATGCTTGGCAGTCTTTAGCATATAACTGCGCGTATATTTAATATCTTGTTTTAAATCAGCCTGATAGCTCTTAACAAAGGTTTCTTGTACTATATCTTCCACGTCATCTGGTTGTACAATCCGCGAAACAAAACGTCGCAACTGTGAAGACAGATCAATAAATGTTGTAGATAATGTCGGCTTGCGCGTCATTATTAACTTTACCCTTGCTATTATTATTACGCCTAGGGTACGAGTTTTAGCGCCAATTACAAGGCAATTTGTTAATTTTGTGGTTATTAAAGCAGTTTCGCTAACAAAGCACTTACAGCACGTCATAATTAAGCTATTGTCATACAAAACAATGACTTCATTATTTTATAAACAGCTTTATTGCGGGGCGCATAAAAGCGCTCAATTATTTAGTTATTAAACTAAATTACGCTTTAAAAACCACGGTTGCTGCGACTTGGTTCATATAGCCCTAATATGTTCTACACTCTTTAAAATGCAATGAAAAAAATAAACACCAGCATATACCTGTAAAAATTTAAGGTATACACTCGTATTTAACTAAGCTAAATGGATTAAGCACCACGTAAGTCAAGCTGATGATAAAATCAACAGAATGTCATGCTATTAGCTTATAAAATGTTACATATTATTTATACTTAACAATTGGAACTGTGGAGTAACCATGCGTCTGTCTTTCGCACCATCAAAATTATCTTTATTCTTATTTACCTCGGCTTCGTTGTTTCTACAAGGTTGTAGTGAAGCACCTAAAGCCGAACAAGCAGCAATGCATCCAGCAGCTGTGGCAACAACCATAGCAACCTATGAAGATGCCCCATTCACTATTGAACTACCGGCAACCTTATCAGGTTCTAAAGAAGTTCAAGTACGTGCCAGAGTAACGGGGATCCTAGAATCTCGTAACTTTGATGAAGGCCAGACAGTTAAGCAAGGTCAGTCACTTTTCACTGTGGATTTAGCCCCCTATCAATTGGCGGTTGAAAGCGCGCAAGCAGCTCTTAATGGTGCAAAAGCATCTTTAGTGCAAGCCGAACGTGAAGTGAAACGATTAGCCAAACTACGTGCTGAAAAATCAGTCTCACAACGGGATTATGATAACGCCAGCTCCACCCAAGATATTGCTAACACGACGTTAGAGGCCGCGAAAGTTGCATTAAAAGAAGCCCAACTGAATTTAGAATATGCGCAAGTAAAAGCACCTGTCGCTGGAGTGGTGGGCCGTGAATTTGTGTCGGTAGGTACTTTTGTATCAGGTCCCGATCTATTATTAACGCAAATTACCCAGTTTGATCCTATTCGTTTACGATTTGGTATTTCTGAGCGTGAACAATTACAAATGCGTCAAGATGTTGCAAATGGCTCATTATCGCTGCCAGAAAAAGGTCAGTGGCACACGAGCATTAAATTGCAAGACGGTTCACTCTCCAATAAAAGTGGCAAAGTTAACTTCTCCGATGTACGTATTAATCCAAATACCGGCACCAGCGAACTACAAGCAATTATCCCCAACACTGATTTTGAACTTCGTCCAGGTCAATTTGTGCGAGTGATGTTAAGTGGTGCGGTACGCAAAAATGCATTTGTAATACCGCAACGTGCGGTACTTGATAATGGCACTGGTAAATTTGTTTATGTAGTCGCTAAAAATGAACAAGGCGGCACGATTGCGCGCCCAGCTCCCGTTGAAGTAGGTGAGTGGATCCAAAAGCCAGATAATCAAGGTGATAAAAACTTTTGGTTGATTAAATCAGGCATACAGCAAGGCGATGAAGTGATCATCGATGGTATGGCAAAGATTTTCTTTCCAGGCATGCCAGTGGCCGTTAACAATGCAACAAACAACGTAAGCGCAGAATAGGCGCAGGGAGTTTTATGTTTTCTCGTTATTTTATCGACAGACCTATTTTTGCGTTTGTGATCTCAATTGTTATTGTGCTGGCGGGCCTGGCTGCCATGCGCAGCTTGCCGATCGCCCAATACCCTGAAATTGCCCCACCCGTTGTGCAAGTGACAGCAGCCTATCCGGGTGCGTCGGCTGAAGTACTCGAACAAACCGTAGCCGCGCCGATTGAAAATGCGATTACCGGTGTTGAAGGCATGATGTATATGTCTTCAACCTCGACCAGCTCTGGTGCAACAACCATTGAAATAACGTTTGAAATTGGCACCGATATTGACCAAGCAGCAGTTAACGTCAATAACCGTGTAAAGCAAGTTGAAGCTCGTTTACCTGAAGAAACACGGCGCCAAGGCGTGGTGGTGCAAAAAGGTTCATCGAGTTTTTTGCAAGTTCATGCGTTTTATTCACCGGACGGCACTCGTGATAGTCTATGGACTTCAAACTATGTCACCCTGAATATTTTAGACCGTATTAAACGTGTTCCTGGTACAACGAGTGTACAAATTTTTGGTGCGAAAGATTACGCCATGCGTATTTGGCTGCGCCCTGATGTAATGAGTCAGCTCGGTGTTACTGTTGAAGAAGTCGCAGGGGCAGTTCGCAGCCAAAACTCTCAATATGCAGCCGGTTCGATTGGTGCAACCCCCACTTCACAATCAGCGCAAGAGCTGGTTTACAGTGTTACCGCTCAAGGGCGTTTATCAGAGCCTGAACAATTTGAAGAAATCATTATTCGTTCAAACCTTGATGGCAGTAGCTTACGTTTAAAAGACATTGCCCGTGTTGAACTTGGTGCAAAAGATTATAACTTCAGAGGCACTATCAACGGCAAAGAAGCTGTACTATTAGGTATTTTCCTACAACCTGGTGCCAATGCACTTGATGTAGCAGCAGAAGTTAATGGCGTATTAGCAGAGTTAACTCAGCAATTTCCCACTGGACTTGCTCACTTAAATTCGTACGATACCACCCGTTTTGTTGAAGTCTCGATCCGCGAAGTAGTGAAAACACTACTTGAAGCAATGGTACTGGTTTTCTTAGTGGTGTTCTTATTTTTACAAAATTGGCGCGCCACACTGATCCCAACTCTTGCCGTACCGGTGTCATTACTTGGTACGTTTGCTGGCATGTATATGCTTGGTTATTCTATTAACTCATTGACTTTATTTGGTATGGTACTGTCTATTGGTATCGTAGTGGATGACGCCATAGTGGTACTTGAAAACGTAGAGCGTATCATGCACGAAGAGCATGTGAGCGCCCATGAAGCCGCAATAAAAGCGATGAAAGAAGTATCAGGACCTGTTGTTGCTATTGTTCTAGTACTTTGCTCAGTGTTTGTGCCAATTGCATTTCTAGGTGGCTTAACTGGCGAACTATTCCGTCAGTTTGCGATCACCATTTCAATTGCTGTGAGCTTATCTGGCATAGTTGCACTAACAATGACCCCTGCTTTATGTGTGCTTATTTTAAAACAAGAGCATAAACAAACCGCAAGCTTCTTTTTATGGTTCAACCGTGTATTTACTAAAATAACCAGTAAGTATGTGGGTGCTGTTGGTTTTATGGTGCGCCGAGGAGCATTAGGTTTATTGCTGATGATTGGTATGGTGTCAATTACCATTGGCCTTTGGAAAAGCACTCCAGGTTCATTAGTGCCTGATGAAGACCAAGGCTACTATATTTCAGCTATTTTCTTACCTGACGGCTCATCCCTTGAGCGTACAGAAAAAGTAGTGGCTGAAGTTATTAGCGCCGTACAATCTAATCCTGCCAATGAAAATGTGGTGGCATTTACAGGCTTTGATTTTATTGGCGGCGGTTATAAAAACAGTGCAGCCACCTTATTCGTCACCCAAAAACATTGGGATGAACGAGAGGTTGATACTAAAAGTTTGGTTAATGAGCTGTTTATGAAAACTGCGCATATCAACGAAGCACTTGTTTTAGCGTTTAACCCCCCTGCTATTTTTGGTTTAGGGAGCACTGGCGGATTTGAATTTTATATTCAAAACAAAGGCGCAGGTGGCCCAGAAAAACTGCAACAAGCCATGGGTTTAATGATGGCTGAAGCACAAAAAAGCCCTATTTTAAGTGGCCTACAAACGTTGTGGCGACCAAATGCACCGCAACTTAAAGTTGATGTAGATCGTGAACAAGCCCGCGCAATGGGCATTGAAATTGACGATGCATTTACAGCCCTTGCCGGTACACTGGGTACTTATTATGTGAACGACTTCAATAAGTTTGGCCGAGCTTGGCAAGTACTCATGTCAGCAGAAGCTGAATTTAGAATGAAGCCTGATGACATTGGACGAATTTATGTAAAAAACAGTCAAGGTACTATGGTCCCTATGTCTGCGTTTACGAATATTGAATATAGCCGCGGACCAGAAAATCTAAATCGTTATAATAACTTGCCTGCGGTAAAACTGCTCGGTAATGCTGCACCCGGTTACAGCTCTGGCCAAGCAATTGCTGAAGTTGAACGTATTGCAAAAGCAGTATTACCACCGGATATGACCTACGACTGGACCGGCTCTGCGTATCAAGAAAAACGCAGCTCAGGTACCACAGGAATTGCTTTAGGCCTTGCGGTGATCATGGTTTTCTTAATCCTTGCAGCACTATATGAGCGTTGGTCATTGCCACTATCGGTGATGCTAGCATTGCCATTTGGAACCTTTGGCGCATTGATATCAATCTGGTTAGTAGGCATGACTAACGATGTGTACTTCCAAATCGGCTTAGTGACCTTACTTGGTTTAGCCAGTAAAAATGCCATTTTGATTGTCGAATACGCATTGATGAAACATCAACAAGGTTGGAGCGCAAGCGCTGCAGCACTTGAAGCTGCCCGCCTTCGATTTAGACCCATCATCATGACTTCGATGGCCTTTATTTTAGGTGTAGTGCCATTAGTATTGAGCTCAGGCGCCGGTGCAGGTGCACGTCATAGCGTTGGTACTGGCGTTATGGGCGGCATGATGGCAGCAACCTTCCTTGCCGTGTTCTTTGTACCACTGTTCTTTTATTGGTTAACTGAGCGCAAACTTACTGAAAAACGCTCGCGAGCAGATTTATCCGATGAAATTGCAAGCCACCACAAGCGTGAACATGTCGACACCCAAGAGGGTAATTTATGATTTAAGCTCAGCTACAAAAATATAAGGGCAAACAGTGGTTTGCCCTTTTTTATGGTAATTTGATAACTAGCAATTTTATACTGTCGGCGCTACTATTAAACTATTGCGTCGAGGAGCCTTATGATGAATAGTGAAAAATTAACCGAGTTTGAGCAGTACTTTCAGATTGATGAAAGTAATCGAGTAAATTTATTTGCTGTTGACGATAGCAAAGTGCCTACTACTTTAGCGCAACTAGAAGCAGATATCCCACCGTTATTTAAATTGGCCAATGAGGTTAGTGAATTAGAGCAAAGCTCGTTAAGACCATTGCGTAGCCTTGGTGATTTGGCACAAGAACTTGCCGTATTTTTACAAGCACAATCGCGTAAAATCGACTTGATCATGAGCCATATATTGGCCTCAGAGCAGCCCGAAGATAACGCTATTTATTGTGATAGCTACGGCGGTGGCGGTGTCAAACTAACCGATACAAAAGTCTACTCTATTGGCCAAGCATTTCGCACTAAATTATTTTTACAGCATGAAGCCTCTGCTATTTATTGTTACACCGAGGTAGTTGCGGTTAATAAGATTGACGATGAACACTACCAATACACCCTACTTTTTAAAGCCATCCGCGATACTGATCAAGAACTTGTGGTACGTGCTAGTTTACATGCACAAACCAGACAACTGAAAAAGCGTCAGCTGCTGCAACATGAAAGCGATAACTTTGATAACCAAGACACAACAGAGCCAACAAAACCAGAATAATATAGATACTAGCAACCCTCATTTTGAAGTGGCTTGGCTATAGTTGAAATGCTAAACTAATAGCACCTTTGTTTGTTTATTAAATTCATGAACTTTAGACTTTTACCCGAATGGGCTGAGCAAGACGCCGTTATGCTCACTTGGCCACACCAAGCCACTGATTGGTGCGACAATTTAACCGCTGTAGAGCCTGTATACGTGCAATTATGTCAGCATATTTGTAATGCAGAGCAATTAGTGATCATCGCTCATGATGAAGCCTTAAAAACACACATTAGCCAATTATTGCGCAACAACGCTGTTGATTTGAGCCGCGTGCATTTTGTTGTTACTCCCTGTAACGATACGTGGGCACGTGATCATGGCCCATTAACCTGCGCCGCAGTTGCTGATAATAGCCAACTAAAAATTGTTGATTTTATCTTTAATGGCTGGGGTAATAAATTTACCAGTGAATTAGATAATAAAATTAATGCGGTACTGGTTAAACAACTTGCCGATACGCGCAATCAATACCAAGCGCTTGATTTAGTTCTTGAAGGTGGCGGTGTAGAGATTGATCAACACGGTGTACTATTGACCACCAGTGAATGTTTGCTTAATCCAAATCGTAATCCAAATCTAACCCAACAAGACATTGAACAGTGCTTGCGTGAACAACTTGGCGCCACCGACTTTTTATGGGTTGATCATGGCTATTTAGCCGGTGACGATACCGACAGTCATATCGACACTTTAGTGCGTTTTGCGCCTAATGATACCTTAGTGTATGTAAAGTGTGATGATAAAAATGACCAACACTTCAGCGCTCTTGATGCCATGGAAAAGCAGTTACAAGGTTTTAAAACAACAACAGGTAAACCTTATACCTTAATTGATTTACCATGGCCAAAAGCCGTATTTAATGATGATGGCGACAGGTTACCTGCCACCTACGCAAATTATTTAATCATTAATGGAGCTGTACTTGTGCCTATTTATGCTGATGCCAATGACGAATTAGCCTTAGCACAAATTCAAACGGCCTACCCTGAGCATCAAATAATAGGCGTAAACTGCTTACCAATTATTCATCAATTTGGTAGTTTACACTGCATTACTATGCAATTACCCCGTGGATTTTTAGCTGGAGCATCATTATGAGCAGCCCTGCAAATTTAACCGTTGCCTTAGTGCAGCAAAGTAACAGTGATAATGCCGCACAAAACATGGCAAAATCAATTGCCGGTATTCGCGATGCCGCAAGCCAAGGCGCACAACTGGTGGTGTTACAAGAATTACATCGCAGTCTGTACTTTTGTCAAACCGAAGATGTTGATGTATTTGATTTGGCAGAGACTATTCCTGGCCCAAGTAGCGACACTTTAGCTGAGCTTGCAAAAGAATTAAGCATTGTTATTGTTGCCTCTTTATTTGAAAAACGTGCCACAGGGCTTTATCACAATACTGCGGTAGTGCTTGAAAAAGACGGCACAATTGCGGGTAAATACCGTAAAATGCATATCCCTGACGATCCAGGCTTTTACGAAAAGTTTTATTTCACTCCGGGTGATTTAGGTTTCGAACCAATTCAAACTTCTGTCGGCAAACTTGGTGTCTTAGTGTGTTGGGATCAATGGTTTCCAGAGGCTGCGCGTTTAATGGCAATGGCCGGTGCTGAACTATTAATTTACCCAACCGCAATTGGCTGGGATCCACGTGATGACGAAGGCGAGAAAACACGTCAAAAAGATGCGTGGGTAATATCGCAACGCGCACATGCGGTTGCCAATGGCGTACCCGTGATTAGTTGTAATCGTGTCGGTCATGAAAGTGATCCAAGTGGTCAAAGTGAAGGTATTCAATTTTGGGGTAACTCGTTTATAGCGGGTCCTCAAGGTGAACTGCTAGCAGAAGCCAACAACACTGATGAGCAACTGTTACTTGTTGAACTTGATCAAAAGCGTTCTGAAAATGTAAGACGCATTTGGCCGTACCTACGCGACCGTCGTATAGATCATTACCACGATTTAACCAAAATATATCGCGATTAAGAATAAATTAGCGCCTCAGTTGAGGCGCATTAAAGGAGTAGTAAATGGCGTTTGCGCAATGGGCAGCCTTGCCTTGGGTAAAATCTCAAAAAGATAAAATTCAATGGGGGCAACTCACTGGCAGTGGTTTAAGTATTGCCATTGCACAAGGAGTTAAACAACAAGCTGGCTTAGTGCTTATTGTTACCCCTGATACACCCAGTGCATTGCGCCTTGAAACAGAGTTGGAGTGCTTGCTCCCCGAGCATCCAGTAATGATATTCCCTGATTGGGAAACGTTGCCTTACGATCATTTCTCACCCCATCAAGATATAATTTCATCGCGCTTAGCCACCTTAAATACTTTAAAAAAAGAACAACAAAGTGTATTAATTGTGCCTGTGTCTACCTTGATGCTACGTACCGCCCCTGCTTCGTTTATTTATGGTTCAACCATTAATTTTAAAGTCGGTGATATTCTCGATACCCACAAACTTCGCAGTAACTTAGAGCAAGCAGGCTATTTACATGTGCAACAAGTCATGGAGCATGGTGAATACGCCATTCGTGGCTCGATTGTTGATTTATACCCAATGGGCAGTCCGCATCCATTTAGACTCGATTTTCTTGATGACGAACTTGATACCATTCGTTTATTTGATGTTGAAAGCCAACGCTCGGATGAAAAAGTCGATAAAATTGAATTACTACCTGCTCATGAGTTCCCTACCAACGAAGCCGATGTTGAACGATTTAGAATAAACTACCGTGAAAAATTTGGTGCCAGCTCATCGCAAGATTCCGTGTATATGCAAGTGACCAAAGGCAATTGGCCTGCTGGTATCGAATATTATATGCCGCTGTTTTTTGAGCAATTAGCCACTATCTTTGATTACCTGCCAGATACTGCAACAGTGATGCAACTGGGAGATTTAGAAGATGCTGCGGAGCATTTTTGGCATGATATTAATGTGCGTTATGAAAACCGTCGAGTCGATCCACTGCGCCCGTTACTTGAGCCAGTTGCACTTTATCAACCCATTAATGAACTGTTTGAAAATTTAGGCAACTTTGCTCGCATTCGGTTATCGCAAGCAAAACTCGCGACAAAAGCAGGCAATAAAAATCTAGTCACCAGCGAGTTACCCGCAATACGCATTGATCATAAACTACATGAACCCTATCAAGCATTTATAAATTATGTAGCAGCGCAAAAGAAACAAAAAGGCCGTATCTTACTGTCAGTAGAATCCGATGGTCGCCGTGAATCTCTGCTCGCTATACTTAAACCCAGTGGCTTAAAGTTTAAAGAGTTTTCATCATTCGATGAATTTGTAAATAGTAGTAGCGATGTTGGCTTAATTGTCAGCCCACTAGAACAAAGTGTGGTACTTGGTACAAAGCCCGCATTATCCATTGTTACTGAACAAGAATTACTTGGCATTAAAGTATCGCAGCGTCGCCGTCGTAAACATAAATACGAAGCTAGCCAAGATGCGCTCATCCGTAACTTAGCTGAACTTAAAGTTGGCCAACCGATTGTACACTTGGATCATGGTGTAGGCCGCTACCAAGGTCTGCAAACGATTGATGCGGCGGGACTGATCACTGAGTTTGTAACCATTACCTATGCCAATGAAGCAAAGTTGTATGTGCCAGTGTCAGCCCTGCATATGCTCAGTCGTTATTCTGGTGGCGAAGAAGCCAGTGCACCGCTGCATAAACTGGGATCTGATGCTTGGGAAAAAGCGAAAAAACGCGCGGCGGAAAAGGTACGTGATGTGGCCGCTGAATTACTCGATATTTACGCCCAGCGCCAAGCAAAACCGGGGAATGCCTTTAAACTTGATGGTGCTGCTTATCGCGTCTTTAGCGATGGGTTTCCATTTGAGGAAACTGACGATCAGCGTAACGCTATCGAAGCTGTGCTAGGTGATATGCAAAGTAAACAAGCAATGGATAGGTTAGTCTGTGGTGATGTAGGTTTTGGCAAAACTGAAGTTGCGATGCGCGCCGCCTTTGTTGCTGTAAACGACAATAAACAAGTAGCCGTTTTAGTACCAACTACCTTGCTTGCACAACAACACTTTGAAAACTTTAAAGATCGATTTGCCGACTTACCCATTGAAGTCGGTGTGCTGTCTCGCTTTAATTCACCTAAAGAACAAAAAGACACCCTAGAAAAAATGGCTAAAGGTACCTTGGACATCGTCATTGGTACTCACAAATTGATCCAAGCCGATATTATATTTAAAGATCTTGGCTTGCTCATTGTCGATGAAGAACACCGGTTTGGGGTACGTCAAAAAGAGAAGATAAAATCACTGCGTGCCGATGTTGACATTTTAACACTCACTGCAACACCTATCCCACGTACATTAAATATGGCCATGAGTGGTATGCGTGATCTTTCAATCATCGCTACCCCTCCTGCAAAACGCTTAGCGGTTAAAACATTTGTTCGTCAACGCGATGCAGATTTGATCAGAGAGGCGGTATTGCGGGAAATAAAGCGTGGTGGCCAAGTATACTTTTTACATAATAACGTTGAAACTATTGACCGCGTGGCAGAAGAAATTAGTGAATGGGTACCTGAAGCAAGCGTCGCTTCTGCCCATGGCCAAATGCGCGAACGTGATTTAGAACAACTGATGAGCGAATTTTACCACCAGAAATACAACGTACTCGTATGTACTACCATCATTGAAACGGGAATTGATATCCCCACAGCCAACACAATTATTATGGATAGAGCCGATAAACTAGGCTTGGCGCAGTTACATCAGTTACGGGGTCGAGTTGGTCGCAGCCATCATCAAGCTTATGCTTACTTATTAACGGGTAATCCTAAAGGGCTGTCGAAAGATGCTGTAAAACGCCTTGAAGCCATCGAGTCACTGGAAGATTTAGGTGCCGGTTTTGCACTCGCAACCCACGATTTAGAGATCCGTGGTGCTGGTGAGTTGCTTGGTGATGATCAATCAGGACAAATGCAGACCATCGGCTTTAGCTTATATATGGAAATGCTTGAGCAAGCTGTGAAATCTCTTCGTGAAGGCAAAGAGCCTACCCTTGATAACTTGCTACAACAACAAAGTGAAGTGGACTTAAAATTAGCCGCTTTACTGCCTGAAGATTATATTCACGATGTAAATGCGCGACTAGGTATTTACAAACGGGTTGCCAGCTGCGCTAACCTAGATGATATGGACGAATTACAAGTTGAGCTGATTGATCGCTTCGGCCTGCTGCCTGATGCAACTAAAAACCTATTTAGTTTGCAACAACTGAAACTCAAAGCCAGCGAATTAGGCATTAAAAAAATTGAAGCAAATCCAAAAGGTGGCTATTTTGAGTTTAGTCAACATACTAAGGTTAACCCTAGCTTCATTATAGGTTTGATACAAAGTGCACCTAAGGTGTATAAAATGGATGGTGCAAATAAGTTGCGCTTTGCGATCGATGAGGCGAATGCCCGCGAACGCTTAAAAATGGTCACTGCAATGATTGCAGATTTCGAAAAAAAGGTTAGCCATTAATGTTGCTTAAAAAATCTCTTATCCTATTGTGTTGTGTATTTAGTAGCACAGCATTTGCAGAACGTTGGTTTGAAGTAGAAGTACTGATATTCAAACAGCGCCCTGCCCCTTATTTGCAAGAGGATTTTAGCTTAGACAAAGAGCAAATTAAGGCCAAGCGTAGCGTTGATTTACTGACACCACTTTATACTGCGCAAGCTAAACAGGAGTGTATCAACGGCGACACTCGCTTTAATTCACAGTCATTAACCGATTCTGTGATTGGTGCCAATCGCTCTAATTTATGTGATGGCAGTATTGACTTCCTACACAGTTACTCAGCACTGCCACTTAGCCCAATAGCGCCTGTTAAAGACGATATGGAGCAAACCTACTTACTTGCTCCCGAACAGCTACAATTTATATCACAACAGCAAGAGCTGGCGCGAAAAGGACTCAAGCCTATACTTCATACAGGATGGCGTTTTGAAGGTGCGAGCCAATCTCGCTCTGAAAGCATTAAACTGTTTGGCGGTAAATTATTACGCGCACCTGTGATTACACAAACGCCACAGTATACAAATAATGACTTTATTAGTTTAGTCAACACCAATCAGAGCATAGCCCCAGTAGTTGAACAAGCTGCGGATCAATGGGAGCTAGACGGTAGCTTTAATATTTACTTGCGCCATTATTTATTTATAAACGCCAGTTTTGATGTGAATGAAAGACAAGCCAACGGTGAAATCCAACACGCTCGGTTCGCACAATTCAAACGTGTTATAAGTGGCGACATTCATTATTTTGACCATCCTAAAATGGGCATGATTGTACAAATTAGAAAATTCAAACACTAAATAAAGGAAGATGACCGAATGAAAAAGCTTTTAATTATTGCTGCAGCATTAAGCCTAGCAGCTTGCTCAAAAGTAAGCTTAGAGAACTACGAAAAAATCGAAATTGGCATGGATAAAACTGCAGTAGAAGCTATTTTAGGCAGTGCTGATAATTGTGTTGAAAAAACCCTACACACAAATTGTACATGGGGCGATGACAGTAAAAACATTGAAATAACCTTAGTGTCAAACAAAGTATCTTTGTACAGTAAAACTGGTTTAGAAAAATAAACCATTGCAGTAGGTAGTAACAAACTTACTACCTACTGACTTAATGTTATTACCACCAATAAACAGGATAATGACGTTTAGGATTGCGTGATAAATTATTAACTAGCAACCCAACTAACAGCATAATTGTCGTACCAAACAACACAGGGCTAAGCACATAGTAATAACCAAGCTGTTGTATACCATTACCACCAATAACCGCAATCAATGCAGTAGCGCCACCGGGAGGATGCAAAGTACGTGTTAAGTGCATAACTGCAACTGATAATGATACAGCCAAAGCACTTGCCAACATTAAATCAGCAGTTAGCAGTTTTGCCACAGTCACACCTACCAACGCGCTGAGAGCATGACCGCCAATAAGATTGCGCGGCTGAGAAAACTCCGCTAATGGCGCACCGTAAACAAGCACTGCAGTTGCACCTAAAGAACCAATTAAAAATAAATTAGTTAACGGATCAAACTGTAAACTTTTACCAATTATAGCAACCAAATAAATGCCCAAAAATGACCCAAGTAAAGACCACATAATTTTACTCATTGGTTTACGTGGTGGACATTGACTGGTTGCGGCCATCCTGGAAATCAGAAAGCGCATATCACTTCCCCTCAAGCTGTGTAAAATGAGGGAGATAATACCTGATAGATAAGAAAATCGACGACAACTTTTATTCCATTTCGCTATAAATAAGCTCAATACTAACAATTTTACTTCTATTTAAAGTGATTTTATAACGCTGATACTTTATCTCTTCGTCATTTTGATATGAAAGCACTACATTTAGTTGATAGCGCCGCTCCACACTCTGTTTAGATATTTTATTATTATCAATATGATACAGTTTACCTTCACCTTTTTTTAAGTTCCGCGCAAACGCCGCTAAACTAAATTGTAAGGTCTGTTGCAAGCTATCATAACCAGGTAAAAACTCTTTTGCATTAACCCGAATTTCACTGGCAAAGTGCAGCCATTGCGCTGCTTGTTTATTTTGTTGACGTCGTTTTGAAAATATTTTTCGTACATCCTCTGGAATATGTTTAAAGCGTGTATATTCAAGCCAGATGTATTGTGTAGCTATTTTATCTTTGGTTACACTATTTCGAAATTGAAACCGCCATTTTGGCCGCCCTTTCACAATCGCGCGCCAAATAACTCGTGTTATATCTTCTTTAAAAATTTCTCGCATCCCGTAAATAGCGCCCAAAATGATCACTAATGTTGCAGTCACTTCGGTAAATGAGATCCGCGCATTCAGAACCACAACCATAACAAGCGCCATTATAATCGCTGTAACGGTTCCTTTAACCAATCGTTTTAAATAACTATTAAGGTAACGAGTATTACGATTTAACACCACACCATGCTCAATCAAACGCTGTAAAAGACGCATCTTATTGGTGATCCGGTTTGCATCCTGAAGGGTTGATTCCGAGTTATATTGCAGCTCATGTCGATAATCTTGCTCGGCTTTACAAAAATTCATCAGATCATTACGCTCTTTCGCGTAATCACTGCTACGAGGCCCTTCGTCAAGTAATTTTAAAAACGACTGCTCAATATGCCAACTCAGATAGTTATCTGCATTGGTATAAAACGAGATCAGTTTTTCATCATCTGGTGTGTAACGCCTTAGTTTTTTAAGTAAGCTTTGACTTTGTTCACATAATTCAATAGCGCGCTGATAAAACTCATCAACTTCTTCAATCTTCAATGTATCTTTGATATCGGTATCAATCGCTAGGCGGACTTGATAACAATACAAATTGAGGTTTTGCCGATAGTCTTGTTGTTCACCTTTATTTTTACTAACAAAGCGGCTGCGCACTAAAGGTAAATGGATATTATTGGCGTTATACGCTAAATACGATTTGAAGTGGTTATTAAAATACGATTCTTCTGTTAACGTTTGCGGATTGATGCCCATTTCATTCGGAATAGAAAAATACATATCAATGCGCTGTTCAGAGCGCGGGCTCAATTCAGGTTCAATTATAAAGGATAAGTTTTCATCCTGTTTTAGCAATCAGCTCTCCTAATAAGTAAAAAGATGCCTCTAGTTTACTGCCACACTTTCATTTGTTCAATAAAAAAAGGCCTAGTAAAAACTAGGCCTTAGATAAAATCAAAGTTACTTACTGATTAAAGTTTAACATTCACACCAGCAAAGAAACGACGACCTAATACATCATATGTGAACGGATCAGTATTTGAATCGTAGTTACCTGAGTAATAAGGTGGTTGTTTATCAAATAAGTTATTTACACCAGCTGAAACACTCACGATATCATTTATCATATATGAGCCACTTATATCGTGGTATACAATAGATGGAGTCGTTGGTGCAATACATTTACCCGGTTCATTACGACATGTAAAGCTATCCATTCCGGCAATATAACGGGCTTCATACGTTGCATCCCAGCTATCACTGCTTGCTGTAAGGTGGAAGTTTGACTTAAGATCTGCAAAACCACCGCTACCATTTGTAACGTAGCCTTGGTAATCAATCACAGCACCAGTGTCTACTACATACTCGTCTAAATATGTTGTATCTAAGCCTGCTTTCCAAGCTACACCTAATGCATCAAATGAATACGCTAAGTTTAAATCAATACCTGATGTTTTTTCAGAACCGATATTACGTAACTGGTTATTAAATACTATACGACCATCTGGACGTATAAATGCACCGGTATTTTCACACAGTGTAGTACCTGTGCCGCTAGGATTAATACATTGATCAACAACGAATTGACTAGTGTAAGTACTGATCGCATTTTCAATTTCAATATCGTAGTAATCTACTGTCATTGAAAAGCCGCTAATCCACTCAGGCTCATACACAATACCGAATGTTAATGTATCAGCTTCTTCTGGAGTTAAAGCTGTATTACCACCAACAGTAACTTCAGCTTGATCGTCTGCGCCAGGGTAAGTTACACCATCATAAGATATTGCTTTACCAGAATACAATTCATCAACAGTAGGTGCACGGAAAGCTGTTGAACGCACAGCACGCATCATTAGCTCGTCTGTTGCTCTCCAAGTTAAACCTAACTTCCAAGTATTATCTGAACCAAAGGTGCTGTAATCAAAAGCACGAATTGCCGCACTTAATTCAACACTTTGCGCTAAAGGTGCATCTGCTAATAATGGAATTGCAAATTCGACATAAGCTTCATCAACATCAAAGCCGCCACTTGTTGGATCGATACGAGGATCATTACCTAGACCTTGTGCAGCAATTGAGTCAGGATCTTGCCATGCTTTTTCTTGACGATGCTCTACGCCAGCAGCAAATGCAGCATAACCTGCAGGTAGTTCAAACATCTCACCAGACAGTGAACCAGCAACGATAAATAACTGGCTGCCACCTGATTCTTGTTCTTTGTAAATATAAGGATTTACATTTGCTTGAGCCCAATCAGCTTCATTTAAAGGATTAAATGTGCCAGCATCTACGGCCGCTTTTAACGCCGAAACATTGTGAAGATTGCTGGTTTTACTTACTGAATCGTTACGACCAAAATTTGCAGAAAGATCCCAAGAGTAATCATTAATTACACCTTCAGCACCAACAACTATGCGCACAGTATCTACAGTTTGGGTGTAGTTACGAGTACCACTTTCGCTCATACGACGACGGTAGCTAATTGGGTCACCTGCAGCGTAGTTGGTTGGCGTTGTAACATAATCACCATTTGCATCTTCTACAAACGCATTATTAACAACTTGACGTTTATCATACGTTTGGCCTAATAAGCTATTGCCCATAGTGCTTGGATCGTAGTTAAATGCAAAGTTAATTGGTTGTGGAGCTAACTGCTGCTCTGACCAACGTTTAGTATAAGTGAATTCACTGAAGAAATTTGTATCGTCGGTAAGTTCATATGTACCAAGACCCGTAATATTTAAACGATTCATTGGTGTATATAAATAGCTACTTTTTGAGTAGTTGTATGCATCAGCTGCTGTTGTGTAGCGATGTAAAGTACCGCCTAGTCCACTTAAACCACTGTCGTCAGCAACACCCGTCTTCTCTAATTCACCATCTTTATTTAAGATATCAGCCGTCACATTACTTTGAATGTGTCCACCTTCGCTGAATGAAGAACCACCACAATATAGGCCATTTGCGCCTTCTAGTAGTGGGCAGCTTGAGAAGTCACGATCACTTTGGCTTGCTTGGCCACGATTAGTGTACTGAGCACCAAAAACAATGTTACCTTTATCAAAAGAAGTACCAACTGTAAAATCAATTGAATTTTCAGTTGCATCATGCTTTGAAGTCATTGCAGTGTTTACATTTAAATCTAAACCTTCAAAGTCATTTTTAAGGATGATGTTTACAACACCTGCCACAGCATCAGTACCATAAACAGCAGAAGCACCATCTTTAAGTACTTCAATTTGCTTGATCATTGATACTGGAATAGTGTTTAAATCAACGGTAGACGCTGCACCAGTCCCTGAGTTGATCATACGACGACCGTTAACAAGCACTAAAGTACGTTGAGAACCTAAACCGCGAAGGTTAATCGATGCGTTACCGCCAGATCCATTATTAACACCAGGGTTTGTCATTGCGCCGCCTGTAGCGGTCATCTTTTGTAATACGCTATCGATGCTTGTTGCACCCATTGCTTTAATATCATCGGCGCCAATTAATGTAACTGGGCTAGCGGTTTCCATATCTGAACGCTTAATGCGAGAACCCGTTACTTGAATTTTTTCGATAGTTTGCGCCGCATTTTCAGCTGCTGCTACTTGCATTGTTGAAAACATAGGAATAGCTGTGACAACAGCTAAGCCAATCATAGATTTTTTCATGTGAAACCCTACTTGTTGGAGAAATACCTTGCTCAGGTAGCGCTCGTTTTATTTGAGAATATCGAGTCAGCGATGGCAACTTAGGCGGATTTAACTGAATGAAATCTGAATGAGTGGTCAATAATTATCTTTGCGATTATTGATAAACCTGCAACAGGTACGTTAGTTAATGAATGTTTCATTGTTAACTAGTTAATACACTTTAAGTTCATAAACTTAAGGACAAACAAAAACATTTTAAACATGTATGAAATCAAACTAATGGATTTTGTAATTATATGTAATTAACGTATAAAAAATACCTAAATCAGAAAATTTCACAAGTTAATCACATCATTTTATTAAAACTGCAAAACTGACCAACAACTGCTAACCATAGTTATGCAATAATTTTGCGTATTTAAGCTCTATGCAACTTTTTTGATAGCAATGTAGTGGTTTTTAGCTTTGTTCATTGCAGCTTAATGTCAAAATAAGGTGGTTTTATGCGCACTCTATAAATTTAACTGAAAATATAAAAACGAGGCGAGACTTAAACTGAAAACTCTGATTTACAAATAGATACTCAACTTAATATTTAGCGTCTTATTTCAGTAAATATTGCTTTGAAGTGTTTTGATGGGTTAAAGGTTCAATTAAAAAAATGGGTCCAATGCATTATTAATGCATGAAGTCAGCTAATACTTAGCTAATGAAGGTACCAAAAATTGCGTGTATGGATGGGTAGAATAATTGATAACGAACGTTCGTAACTCTATACTCTAAGCTTCGGGTAGCAAACTTCTTAACCAACAATCCGATTTAATATGAATTAAACTGATATCAATAAATCGCATCAAAGTAATAAAATATCTGCTTAAATTGGCCCTGTGGATTTTTAACTTCGAGTGTCAACTTCCAGGTCATATTACGCTCGGAACAAATGCCAACCATACCTTGCGCGACTAAAATATCATTACGCGGCTCAAACAACACTGGAATATATCCCATATACATAGTGATACCTTCAAGCTTAGCACTGTGAACTAACAATGTGCTTGGTAACGATAAATGTATTTCAAAAGGCGTCTCTGGTGTTATTTGTTGCTCACTCAACCAAATTTTCACCTGATTATCATACTCGCATAACTGATTTGGCCGACAACTTGCATCTTGGGTTTGCGCTTCTATACTTAGCGGTTGTGGGCCACACGCCATTAACATATGCAATGCGCTTAAAAACACAACTAAAAGCTTAATTGGCATAGTATTCCTTAGATAAATTAAAGGCCGATACTAATCAGCGTACTGTTAAAATACAACCACTGAACAAAATTCTTACACAAATGTACAAAAGTGTGTCAAAAAATAGCCAACTGCATGTGAAAAATTGATTGATGTCATAATTTTATGCAATTGACCTATCTTTTTTAGGCCAAAAATTTTATCATTTCCCCGCAAAAATAAGGGTTTCTCGAGTTTGTTTTCTGAAGCAGTCAAGGCATTGAGGGTTTTTTGATAACATACTTGAGAATAATAGTAGGCCCCACTTTATAAAGTGGGTAATTCATTTCTAAACGCATTTATTGCAGCGGAAGCCAGAAAATGAGCCAAACAGTAGCATCACAAACTGAGTACAACTATAAGGTTGTACGCCAATTCGCTATTATGACAGTGATTTGGGGCATCGTTGGCATGAGTATTGGGGTTCTGATTGCTGCCCAATTAGCTTGGCCAGCACTTAACTTTGATACACCATGGTTAACATACTCTCGACTACGTCCGTTACACACGAACGCAGTTATTTTCGCATTTGGTACCAGTGCACTTTTTGCAACATCTTATTATGTTGTTCAACGTACTTGTCAAACGCGCCTTCTTTCCGACAAATTAGCCGCCTTTACATTTTGGGGCTGGCAGTTAGTTATCGTACTTGCGGTTATCACTCTACCTCTAGGTATAACAAGTTCAAAAGAATATGCTGAGCTTGAGTGGCCAATCGATATTCTAATCGCTATTGTCTGGGTTACCTATGCAGTTGTATTTATGGGCACCATTGCTAAACGTAAAGTGTCTCATATCTATGTTGCTAACTGGTTCTATGCTGGCTTTATCATTACTGTTGCAGTACTTCATATTGTTAACAGCATGGCAGTACCAGTATCACTGACTAAGTCATACTCAATCTACGCCGGTGCAGTAGATGCTATGGTTCAGTGGTGGTACGGTCATAACGCTGTAGGTTTCCTATTAACAGCTGGTTTCTTGGGTATGATGTATTATTTCGTGCCTAAACAAGCTGGTCGTCCAGTTTATTCATACCGTTTATCAGTTGTTCACTTTTGGGCATTGATATCACTGTATATCTGGGCTGGTCCTCACCACTTACACTACACTGCACTTCCTGATTGGACACAAAGTTTAGGTATGGTGATGTCAATCATCTTATTCGTTCCATCTTGGGGTGGTATGATCAACGGTATCATGACGTTATCTGGTGCATGGCATAAACTACGTACTGATCCAGTACTACGTTTCTTAGTTGTATCGTTGTCTTTCTATGGTATGTCGACCTTCGAAGGCCCAATGATGGCAATTAAATCAGTTAATGCTCTTTCTCATTACACTGATTGGACTGTTGGCCACGTTCACTCTGGTGCGCTTGGTTGGGTTGCAATGATTTCTATCGGTGCTATTTACCACCTTATCCCTGCGTTATTTTCACAAGGTCGTATGTATAGCGTGAAACTTGTTAATACACACTTCTGGTTACACACTGTGGGTGTTGTACTTTACATTGTAGCAATGTGGATCTCAGGTGTTATGCAAGGTCTAATGTGGCGTGCAGTAAATGCCGACGGTACATTAATGTACAGCTTTGTACAGTCGCTACAAGCATCACATCCTTTCTATGTTATGCGCTTCTTAGGCGGTGTATTCATCGTCACAGGCATGCTGGTTATGGCTTATAACGTTTACCGTACAATTTCAGCGAAGAATGATTCGTTGAAATTAGATGCGCAAGCACAATTAGCATAACGGAGTGAGATGATGAGCAATAAAAATTCACAAAACAAACATGAAATAGTCGAAAAAAATATCGGCCTTATGGCTATCTTGACTGTTTTTGCTATCAGCTTCGGCGCATTAGTAGAGATCACTCCACTGATGTTCCAAGACGATACAACAAAGCCAGTGGATGGTTTACGTCCACTAAACGCGCTGGAAATGGAAGGCCGCGATATCTATGTACGTGAAGGTTGTTATAACTGTCACTCACAAATGATCCGCCCTTTCCGTGATGAAGTAGAACGTTACGGTCACTACTCTGTTGCTGGTGAATCAGTATGGGATCACCCATTTCAATGGGGTTCTAAACGTACTGGTCCTGACCTAGCACGCGTAGGTAAACGTTACTCGGATGACTGGCATTATGCTCACTTAGTGAATCCACGTGCTGTGGTTCCTGAGTCAAACATGCCAGGTTTCCCTTGGTTAGCAGAGGATCGTGTTGACACTAGCCTTACTCTGAAAAAGCTTAAAATTTTCCGTGATACATTTGCTATTAATCCACAAAACCCAGCTCACCCTGGTTTAGGATATGGTAGTGATGAAGAACTAATCGCTGATGTTGCTAAAGTTGATGCAATGAATGACGGTAAAGGTGCGACAGAAATACAAGCCCTTATCGCTTATTTGCAACAACTTGGCACGCACTTGAAGTAATTAATTATGGATTACGGAACATACAGAGGCATTTTAACTCTGGTAATTTTAGTACTATTTATTGTCATTGTTGTGTGGGCATATAGCAAGCGTAGTAAAACTCGTTTTAAAGACGCCGCTAATGTCATCTTTGAAGATGAGAAAAAACACAACGATACAATCTCTAACGAGGAAAAGGGGTCTGAGAAATGACTAGCTTTTGGAGTATATGGGTTATTGTATTAACCCTTGCATGCTTATTTATCATTTTTGGCTTACTAGTGTGGAATTTAACAAACTACACTGGTGTTAAAGAAGGTGAAAGCTGCGGGCACGAATTTGATGGTATTGAAGAACTAAATAATCCGCTACCTAAGTGGTGGACTTACATGTTCTTTGCAACATTTGTATGGTCAGTTTACTACTTAGCAGCATACCCAGGTTTAGGTAATTGGGAAGGTATTGCTAAATGGAGTAGCTCTAACCAAGGTATTACCTCTTTAGCTGAATCTAAAAAAGCAGTTGAAGAAGCCAAAGCGAATGGTGAATTTGTAAAGCTTGATAAAGAATATGAAGCTGCAGATGAGCGTTTTGGTCCTATTTTTGCCGCTTATGCTCAGCAAGATATCGAAACGCTTGTTACTGATGAAAAAGCACTGGAAATTGGCCAGCGTTTATTCGCACAAAACTGTTCGCAGTGTCATGGTTCTGATGCCCGTGGTGGTCAAGGCTTCCCTAACCTAACTGATAAAGATTGGTTGTACGGTGGCACGCCAGATAAAATCAAAGAAACACTGTTACATGGTCGTATTGCTGCAATGCCACCTTGGGGTGCTGCATTGGGTGAGCAAGGCGTTAAAGAAATGACTGCTCATGTACTAAGTTTATCAGGTCGTACCGTTAACCAAAAAGACGCAGCCGCAGGTGCAGCTAAGTTTGCAATGTGTGCCGCGTGTCATGGTGCTGATGGTAAAGGTTCAGTTGCACATAATTTACCGTTTGGTGCACCTAACTTAACTGATAACATCTGGCTATATGGTGGTTCTCAACGTGCTGTTGAAGAAACACTTAACAACGGTCGTGCCGGTGTTATGCCAGCTTGGAAAGACATTTTAGGTGAAGAAAAAATTCATCTATTAACTGCATACGTTTATAGTTTATCGCAAGATAAATAACTAAAACGTTAATAGAATGTTTATATTTTAATGTTTTAATTCAATAGATTAATTCAGATCAAAAAAGCCTCCATCTGGAGGCTTTTTTTTAGTTTTTTCAACTTAAATCCTATAAAATGCCCTTATCGTAAACTAATTAAGTGTATTTATGACCCCTACTCCTTGGTATAAAAATTTCTGGCCGTGGTTCTTAATCTTTTTTCCGCTAGTTGCCATCATTGGTTGTATTTCCCTTTTTATAACTGCGATCGGCAATGGTCCTGATATGGTGGTTGATGATTACTATAAAAAAGGCAAAGCAATTAACTTAGAACTGAGCAAATTCGAGAAAGCTAAAGCGTTATATTTACATGGTGACTTGCTAATCGAAGCTGATAAAGTCAGCTTTAAATTCAATAAGGGGGACACCAGTAATATCCACTCATTAAAACTATCGTTTTATCACCGAACGATTCAGGCTCATGACTTTAGTACTCATTTAACCCCAAATGCGAATGGTGAATTTACAGCAATTGTCGAACCATATACTGATGGTGCTTATACTGTATTTATTGAGCCGATAGACGGTAGCTGGAAATTAAAAGAAAACATCACTTTGCCAAGTGAGCAAAGTATTGCCATAAGTCCTGAATATAAGTAGTCACCCCATCATGTCTAATAACTGCTTTCATTGCCTTGAAAGTGTACCATCGGGTTTTAACGCTACTGTTGTTATAGACGGTAGCGCGCAACCGATGTGTTGCATAGGCTGTCAAACCGTTGCCGAGACGATTGTTGCTCAAGGCATGACCGATTATTATAAATTCAGAACCGTGCGCGCTGGTAAAGTAGAACAGCTAGTTCCTGAGCAATTAGCATTTATTAGTAGTTACGATAACCCAGATATTCAAGACGAGTTTATTTCTCAAACTAACGATATCAGTGAAGTGTTATTGACCGTTGAAGGGATCACTTGCGCTGCCTGTGCATGGTTGATTGAAAGGCAACTGTTAAACATACCCGCAATCAAACGCGTTGACGTAAATACATCAACAAACCGCGCGATGATCCAATGGCATAAAGATCAGACACCATTAAGCGACATTATCAAATCGTTATTAGAAATTGGCTACAAGGCCTACCCGTTTCAAGTCGATGTTGAAGCAAGTCAAAAGCAGCTAGTTGCCAAAGCGTATATACGCAGGCTCGGCGTAGCAGGCTTAATGACCATGCAGGTGATGATGTTTGCTTTCGCCATGTACTTTGGCATGTTTTCTGGTATGGAAGAAAACTTTGAACAGTATTTTCGATGGATCAGCTTAATACTCGCTTCACCGGTTATTTTATACAGTGCTATGCCCTTTTTAACTAATGCAATTAATGGCTTAAAAGCCAAGCAGTTAAACATGGATCTTCCTGTATCCCTGGCTATTTTTGGCGCATATGGCGCAAGTAGTTACGCCACCGTGATGGCCGTGGGCGAAGTGTATTTTGAATCAATTTGTATGTTCACCTTCTTATTATTGCTAGGTAAATATTTAGAGTTTAGGGCTCGACTGAAAGCCAGTGAGTTTACTGCTAACTTACAAAAGTTATTACCACTTACAGCCCGTACTTTGGATGAAAACGGCCACGAACATATTATTGCAGCTAAAAAATTAAAACTCGGTGACCGAGTCTTAATTAAAGCCGGAGAAACAATTCCTGCAGATGGTGTTATTTTCTCTGGCAGCACCACCGTTGATGAAGCAATGATGACAGGTGAGCATTTACCAGTTAGTAAGTACATTGATCATCAAGTTTTTGCCGGTACCGTGAATCATGATGGTGTAATTGAAATCCTTATCAATAAAATTGGTCAAAATACTCTTTTAAACCAAATAATTAAATTGCAGCACAGTGCGCTTGCCACCCGTCCTAAACTGGTGGAAATCACCGACAAAGTGGCACAGTGGTTTGTTGCCTGCTTGCTGGTATTTGCCTCACTTACCGCCATCGGCTGGTATCAAGTTGACCCTGAACATGCCTTTTGGATCACCATTGCGGTCCTTGTTGCAACTTGCCCATGTGCGCTAAGTTTAGCAATTCCAACCGCCTTAACCTGCGCGGTGGCTACCTTAACCCGCAAAGGAATACTCATTAAGCAGTCTCATGTGCTAGAAACACTACCACAATTAACGCGCGTTGCTTTTGATAAAACAGGCACGTTAACACAGGGGCGTTTTAGCCTAGATGCTGTGGACTTATTAGCAAATTCTTTATCTAAAAAACAGATTTTGGCTCTTGCAGCACAACTTGAAAGTTACTCCGAACACCCTATTGCGACTGCATTTAATGAGTTCACACCCACACAGCGCGACTTAACGAATATTAAAATTCATCCTGGCTGTGGCATCACCGGTGAAGATGACAATCATAACTATGCAATTGGTAAAAGTGGTTGGTTCAACAGTAAAAAAAGTAATGCTCAAGCAACGTTCTACATTGATCAACAACCGGTTGCTAATTTTTACTTTGTAGATGAAGTAAAAAGTAATGCTGCAAACTTAATTACCTCTTTACAACAGCAAGGCTTAACCTGCCACATGCTAACTGGGGACGCCTCAAATGCAGGGCAACAAATTGCTAAGAAGCTCAAACTTGATAGCTTTAAAGTAGGCTGTCTACCAGAGGATAAACAAAGCGAAGTGAAGCTGTGGTCAAGCCAAGGTGAAATTGTTGCTATGGTAGGAGATGGTGTCAACGACAGTCCAGTGTTTAATAGCGCGCATTTATCTATCGCAATGGAAACTGGCGCTGATATTTCCAAAAACACCGCTGATGTGGTATTACTCAATAGTGATTTAGCCGCTATAGAGCATTTATTGACGGTATCGAAAAAAACACGCCGAATAATAAAGCAAAATTTAGCGCTTTCATTGCTCTATAATGGTTCAATCTTACCGCTTGCGGCATTAGGCCTAGTTGCACCTTGGATGGCTGTGATTGGGATGTCTGCCAGTTCCATCATAGTGATCAGTAACTCACTAAGGTTATTAAAATTATGAGTATAATTTATATTCTAGTTCCAATTGCTATTTTATTTGTACTGATCGCGATTGGGGTGTTTTTTTGGGCCGTTCGCGGTGAACAATTTTCAGATTTAAACAAACAAGGTCACAGCATTTTGTTTGAAGATGATAAAGAGCAGCACAAAAAAAGTAATGATTGACCCCTTATTTTTCAGCGCTTTTATCATGGGCCTTATTGGCAGCGGACATTGCATCGCAATGTGTGGTGGTATTGCCAGCTCCTTACAATTAGCCACAGATAAAACCCGGCCATTGCAGTACTCCATTGCGTATAACATCGGTCGTGCCGGCAGTTATATGCTCGCAGGGGCGCTCGTTGCTGGGATCAGCAGCCATTTTGCCACCCAAAGTCATTGGTTCGCGTTAATTTTAGCGTTTTTAAGTGGCCTGTTTATGATTTTGGTTGGCTTGTATATCATGCGGTTAGGCGCAAGCTTACAATGGCTGGAATCGCTAGGGAAAACCTTGGTGTGGCAGCACTTGGTAAAACTAAATCGTTTTATAATGCCAATCAACTCATTACCTAAAGCAATGGCTTATGGCGCATTATGGGGTTGGTTACCCTGTGGTTTAGTTTATTCAGCGCTAACCTGGGCGATGACCAGCAACACAGCCCTTGATGGCGCTCTAGTCATGCTATTTTTCGCGCTTGGTACGTTTCCCGCGATGTTAAGTATCGGCATGGGCGCACAAGTATTACATAAAGTATTAAATCACCCATGGGCACGAATAGCACTGGGCAGTGTACTTATTTGGTACGGGATTTATTTACTTATCATTGCAACTGACAAGCTGCTGCATTAACCTTAACAAATTAATGTGACAACATTTAATGGACTGAACTAATGGATTTATATCAAAACAAAGCCAAAAATAATTGCACAATCAGCTGCAATGACTGCAGTATTAGTCAACTGTGCTTACCTTTTACCCTCAATGGGCAAGAAATGGATAAACTTGATGAAATCATTGAGCGTAAAAAACCATTACATAAAGGGGATTTTCTTTTTGAATCAGGAGCGCCACTGAACGCTATTTTTGCTGTTCGCTCTGGTTCATTTAAGTCCTACACCCTTTCAGAGCAAGGTGACGAGCAAATTACTGGCTTTCATCTCGCAGGAGATTTAATCGGCTTTGATGCAATAAATAAAATGGCACACCAAAGCTTTTCTCAAGCGCTCGAAACCTCAATGGTATGCGAAATTCCATTTGAAACACTCGATGACCTAGCGGGTAAATTACCAAAACTACGCCAGCAGATTATGCGCCTGATGAGCAGTGAAATTAACTACGACCAAGAAATGTTTTTGTCACTGAATAAAAAATCAGCCGAAGAGCGCTTAGCTAGTTTTATCTACAACTTGTCAAATCGCTTTGGCGAACGCGGGTTTTCTCGTAAAGAGTTTCGCTTTACCATGACCCGGGGTGAAATTGGTAATTACCTTGGTTTAACCGTTGAAACGATTAGTCGTTTACTGAGTCGTTTTCAAAAAGCTGCTTTAATAAAAGTGGAAGGTAAATTTATCACTATTCTAGATAGTGATGGGTTATCCGCAGCTGCAGCAATTCACCCAAAATAAACTTGATCTAGCGCAACAAGTTGTTAGCTGTTACTTTAACTACTCGCGTTATACGTTACACTCTAGCTATAAAGTAGTTAAAGGAGCAGCTTATGAACACCATCAAACAAATACTCGCCATTATTGATCCAACCGCTGAGTCTCAGCATGGTTTATCTCGCTCTATCGAATTAGCCAAAAAGTCCGGTGCCAGTATCACCGCTTTTATGAGCATTTATGATTTTTCCTATGAGATGACGACCATGCTCTCTGGCGATGAGCGCGAGGCAATGCGCAATGCCGTCGTTAAAGACCGTCAGTTATGGCTGGATGAAATTTTGCAACATTACCCAGACGTCGATATTAACAGCCAAGTGGTTTGGCATAATCGCACTTATGAAGCGATCATCGATACGGTAATAGACCAACAGTTTGATTTGGTTGTAAAAGGAACTCACGAGCACGATACACTTAAGTCAGTAATTTTTACTCCAACCGATTGGCATTTAATTCGTAAATGCCCAGCCCCGGTATTATTGGTAAAAGAGCACGCTTGGCCTTCGCAGGGTAATATTTTAGCTGCTGTTAACGCTGTAAGTGAAAACCAACAGCACCTTGATTTAAACCATCGTATTATTCAAGATGCGCAGTTTTTATGTGAACTGGCTAACGCAAGCCTTAGTATCGTTAACGCCTATCCTGCGACACCGGTAAACATTGCAATTGAAATCCCTGAGTTTAACCCCAGTATTTATAACGAGTCGGTTAAAAAACACCATATAGAATCAACCCATGAGTTAGCAGCTAGTCATCAAATCGCCCAGCAAAACTGTGTCATAGAAGAAGGTTTACCAGAGGACGTGATCCCGGATGTAGCAAAGCGCCTTAATAGTGAATTAGTGGTAATTGGTACGGTTGGCCGCACTGGATTAAGTGCAGCCTTAGTAGGTAACACCGCAGAGCATGTCATTGACAGCCTTGATTGTGACGTATTAGCCTTAAAACCCGATGGCTATGTGAGCCCGCTGGCAAAAGATTAAATAAATTTTGTTGATTGAAACTTTAGGCATATAATACGCCCCTTTATTTTACCCATAGTTCTAAAGGGGGCGTAATGTCGCATTCTGTTCAAGCCAAAGCTCAACATAGCTTATCTAAGTTACAAAAACGCTTACGTCGTCAAACCGGTCAAGCGGTGATGGACTTCAATATGATTGAAGAAGGCGACCGTATCATGGTGTGCCTCTCTGGTGGAAAAGACAGTTATACTCTACTTGACATGCTGCAGCATTTACAGCGTGTTGCACCTATTAAATTTGATTTGTTTGTTGTTAACCTTGATCAAAAGCAACCAGGCTTTCCTGAACATGTATTGCCAGCATATTTAGACACTCAGAATATTGAATACAAAATTGTTGAAGAAGACACCTACAGTATAGTGACTGATATTATTCCTGAAGGTAAAACAACCTGTTCGCTATGCTCACGCTTACGTCGCGGCATTTTATATCGTACCGCAAATGAAATGGGGGCCACTAAAATCGCCTTAGGTCATCATCGCGACGATATGATCGAAACCCTATTCTTAAATATGTTTTATGGTGGCAAACTGAAAAGCATGCCAGCTAAATTAATGAGCGATAACGGCGAGCACATGGTAATTCGTCCATTAGCCTACTGTAAAGAAACAGATATTGAACAATATGCTATCAGCCAAGCATACCCTATCATTCCATGTAATCTGTGTGGCTCACAAGAAAATCTGCAACGCAAACATACCAAAGCGATGCTTGCACAGTGGGATATTGAGCACCCTGGTCGTATTGAGAGTATTTTTACTGCAATGCAAAATGTTGTGCCTTCGCATCTAGCAGATAATGAGTTATTTGATTTCACCAACTTAAAAACCGGTGAAGTAATTGATGGCGGCGATATAGCGCTTGATAAACCAGACATACCAAAACAATCTGTACTTAACGATGATGAAACAGCTGATGTTGTGACAATTAATTTAAGTTAACAAATTAACTTAAAGAATAACAATGCCGCGTATATCGCGGCATTTTTGTTTTTCGTTGATAAAGTCAGTTACGGCATATCCATCAACGCTTGGCTTTGCTCATCGACCTTAACTTGATAGTTTTCATGTCTTAAACCAAGTAACTGCGGTAACGTTGCAGCAATACAAATTGACGATAATGTTCCCACAACAATTCCTACAAATAGTGCGATAGAAAACCCCTGTAACGGCGCACCAGCCAATAACCACACACTCGCCACTGTTGCAAGAGTAGTGCCTGAGGTGATCAAAGTACGGGTCAAAGTGCTCTTAATTGATTCATTGATCACCGTATTCACGCTAGCTTGTTGTGTTGTGGAATCTAAGCGCAGTAGCTCGCGTACCCTGTCCCCGACAATAATTGAATCATTTAATGAATAACCAATGATTGCCAGTAAACTCGCTAACACGGTTAAGTTAAAATCAAGCTGTAACCATGCAAATAAACCAACTACCACCACCACGTCATGCATTAAAGCCACAACCGATCCCAACGCTAAACGCCACTCAAAGCGTAGCGCTAAATAAATCATCACGGCAACCATTGCCGCAAATAATGCCAAACAGCCTTGTTCAAATAATTCATCGCCAACTTGAGAGCCTAAGTAAGAAGATGACAACACTTCAGCACCCAATGTCTCATCTTGCGTAAGCGTTGCTAACCAAGGCGATGTACTGGCTTGCTCTGCCTCTCTTAACTGAAAGTGCTGGCTAGATTGAGCGCTTAAGGTAAAGTCATCATGGTGATAATAACTAATTTTTTTCGCCAGCTCAGCCTCACTAATTGGCACTGCAGTGGTAAACTCAGTTAAATAGCCACCAGTAAAATCAAGGCCGAAATTCAATCCTTTTGTAGCAACCCCTATTACAGAGAGCAGCACTAGTAGGATAGATAAAACCAACCCCGATAAACGTAAGCGGGTTGTGGTGCTCATTTTTTCATTTGAATTGCTCATGCGCGAGCTCCTCGCTTATTTGCCAATTTTAAATACAAAGTCTGACTCAACGCCTTAGAAACATACACCCCGGTAAATACGCTAGTTATTAGCCCTAACGCCAGCGTAATTGCAAAGCCTTTGATTGGCCCATAGCCAATACCATATAAAATAATTGCCGTGATCATAGTGGTAATATTAGCATCAAAAATTGTCGCAAATGCTTGTTGGTAGCCCTGCTCTATCGCTTGATATGGTGCTCGGCCTTTACGGCGCTCTTCTTTGATCCGCTCAAAAATAATAACATTAGTATCAACAGCCATACCGATTGTCAGTACCAGCCCGGCGATGCCCGGTAAAGTTAGCACCACGCCAGGCAGCAGTGACATTAATCCTGCTAAAGCTGTTAAATTCAATAATAAGGCAATATTTGCCACCAGCCCTAAACGGCGATACCACAGCGCCATAAAGGCTAATGTAATACCCATTCCCAACATTAAGGCCGCGAGCCCATTATGTATGTTATCTGCGCCCAAGCTTGGCCCAATGGTTTGTTCTTGTACGATTGTCACCGGCGCAGTTAATGAACCTGCACGTAATAGCAATGCTAAATCCTGCGCCGCTTGTGGACTTTGCATATTAGTAATACTAAATTGGCTACTCAAATGTTGAGCTATATTGGCAACATTAATCACTTCACTTTTTTTAACTACTTCACCTTTGACATTTTTATAATATTCAGAATACACCGTTGCCATTGGTTTACCGATATTACGTTTTGAAAATGCTGACATCGCCTCGCCACCTTGGCTATCAAGGCTAAGTTGCACTAGCGGCTTGCCCCATTCATCGCGCCCTGCATGGGCATTATTGATGTGTTGTCCCGAAAAAATAGCAATTGGGTCTAAATTGATCGAGCCACCATTTTGCAGGTTAAAGGTTTTTCCGCCGATTTCTTTAAGCTGATAAAAATCAAGCGACGCTGTTGCACCTATAATACGTTTTGCTTCACTTGGATCTTGTACACCGGGTAACTCAATACGAATACGTTGTTTACCTTGGCGCTGGGTAACTGCTTCAGTAATGCCTAATTCTTCAATACGGCCTCTTAAAGTGGTTAAGGTTTGACTCATTACTTCTTTATCAAACGCATTACTACCTTGTTCACTAAAACTAAATGCAACCGTTGTTAGATTACCCTGTGAATGCGCAGTTGCCATTAAACGCTCAAAACGCTTTAGAACATTCGCCTGTACTGCGGCTAAGTCACTTTTAGCAGCAGGCAACGCGTGTAATTCAAAACCATGGGCATTTTTTTGTACACGAACACCTCTGGCTTTTTCATCACGAATAATTGTTTTAGTTTGTTCATACGCACTATCAAGTTGCTCTTGTTGCGCTTTCACTAAATCAACATCTAATACAAATAACACACCACCATTAAGATCAAGACCTAATTTTATAGGTGCTAATCCTAAGCTTTGTAACCAATCGGGACTTGTTTGATGCGTGACTATTTTTGCATTCAACTGCGTAAATTCACTTTTTAACGCTTGTTGCGCTGCGGCACTTTTGGTTGGCTCTTGTAGTAACACATTTAATGAAAGGCTGTTTTGCGCCACTTGAATTGATTGCTCAACCAGAAACCCATGTTGATTTAAAAAATCAATAACAGATTTTTGCGAAGGAGTATTCGCTAGTAACTGCTGTGAATGTGGCTGGCTCTGCGTTGTACTCAGATGCAGCCACGATTTTGCTGGATATAAATTTGGTAAGGCACTGATAGCTAATAATACCAGCGCCAAAAACATCGCCATATAGCTTATTTTAAAACGCTGTAGCTGCGGTTTTTTTGATGAATTTTTTAACATATTGCTTCCTTTAAACCAATGCAAGCATCGGTTTCTCGCCTCATAGGCGCAGTAATTTATTTGCTTTAGTTGAATGACTAAAACATCGAAAAAATTAGTAGGAAGAGTTAACTGAAGTAAGTAAGTACTGCACGGTATTGTAAGTTGGCGTCTTTCCAACCACTAATCCGTGATTTTTTACCTTCGTAGGCTACAAACCAAGGTAATGTTATTGGCGGTTCAAGGGGTTGTAAGTAAAGTTGGCGCGCAAGGCTAGGTACAAAAAACTCAAATATTGCCACATAACTTGGCTCAACTTGGCTTTGATACAGAAATAACGATGAATTACTCGCTGAAAAGCGTGGCTGTAAAGACTCAAACCCCGCGCCTTCTGTTTGTTGATCAGCCGCCGCAATTGGTATCTTCTTGGTAAAAGGGGTGCTATCTGATACTGAAGTATCAAATACCTTAACCTCTAAAACACTCAAATCAGATAACATCGCCGACTGAAAAAAAGCGGTAGGCTGGCTCACATTAGTCTCAGCGTTGCTCACAGCATTAGCCTGCACACTAAAAAGTGCAGTAAACAGCAGTAATACAGTAAGGACTAAGCGAAAACGGATCATTTTATTATCTAAATAGTAAGCTGGTATTATAAATGGGGAGTAATTGCCCTATTTCAATAGCTAATTTGCAATTGAACAAAAAAAACCGCAAGTAAAACTACTTACGGCCAAAAATCACAGTCGATAATTAAGCGACTTCAAGTGAGGACATGTCAATGACATAACGATGAGACAAATCACCTTCTTTTAAGCGTTCAAAAGCCTGATTAATATCTGCCATATTGATCATCTCTACTTCCGGTAAAATATTATGCAGCGCACAGAAATTAAGAATTTCTTGAGTTTGTGCAATACCACCAATCAAAGAGCCAGCCACGCGGCGACGCCCCAATAATAATGGCACCGAGTTTGATTCAGCCATCTCACCCACTTGTCCGACTAATACTTGAGTACCATCAATATCTAATAGGGGCATATAAGGGGTAAAGTCATGCTTAACTGGAATAGTATTAATGATCACATCAAACTGATTAGCGTATGCTTTCATGGCTTGTTCGTCTTTAGATACCAGTAAACCTTCAGCGCCATATTCCAACGCTTGCTGTTTTTTATCATCTGATCGACTAATAGCTGTCACATGGGCACCCATTGCCGCTGCGATTTTAATTGCCATATGGCCTAACCCACCTAAGCCAATAACGCCAACTCGGCTACCAGGCCCGACATTAAAAGTACGTAGCGGCGAATACGTGGTAATACCCGCGCATAAAATTGGCGCACACTTAGCAAGATCAAGTGATTCTGGAACGTTTAAAACAAACTCTTCGCGCACTACAATGTGTTTGGCGTAACCACCTTTGGTTGATTCACCAGTGATACGATCTTTTCCTGAATAAGTTCCGACCATACCTTCGCGACAAAATTGCTCTTCGCCTTTGTGGCATTGGTCACACTCAAGGCAGCTATCAACCATACAACCAACTGCTACATTATCGCCAACTTTGTATTTAGTCACTTTGCTGCCAACCTCATCGACACGACCGACAATCTCATGTCCTGGTATAATTGGGTAACTAGTACCACCCCAATCATTATTTACGGTATGTAGATCTGAATGGCACACCCCGCAATATAAGATTTCAATCGCAACATCTTCATCGCGCAAATCGCGTCTTTCAAAATGAAATGGCTCTAATGGCGTATTAGCTTGATTTGCTGCGTATCCGATAGTTTTCATCTGCTTTCCCTTCTTTGTTAAAAACTGAGTTTAATTAACCACTCTAAAACATTGTCTTAAGCTGCCTAAACTGTACTATGTGCTGTTAGTAGTATAGCCCTAGATACAAACTGTTAAAGTTTATACTCTAGGCTACTAGAAAAAGTTTAATGCAGACTTAATAGAGTTAGAGAAAATATGCGCGGAATGGGTAAACAAGAAGCAATAAAACATCATGATGCGATGAATTTAAAGCAAAGCATTGTCACCTTGTGGCCTTACTTAGTTGCTTTTAAAGGCCGTGTAACACTTGCAACACTGGCATTGATCGCCGCAAAGGGTGCCACTTTATTGATGCCATGGGCGCTGAAAGAAATAATCGACAGTGTTGATCCAAGTTTACAAAATATAGTCATCGTACCCATAGCTTTACTGTTACTGTATGGCGGACTACGTTTTGCGAGTGTGTTTTTTGGTGAAGTACGTGATGCGTTGTTTGGTCGTGTAACTGAACATGCTATGCGCCATATTGGCCTAAAAGTATTTAATCACCTACACAGCCTTGAGTTGTCGTTTCATCTTGATAGGCAAACTGGCGGCATTAGCCGTGATATAGAGCGTGGCACCAGTGGCTTAAGCTTCTTAATGCGCTTTTTAATGTTCAATATTGTGCCAACTTTATTTGAAATAGCCGTAGTTGCGATTATTTTTGCAACTTTATTTTCGCCGTGGTTTGCCGTAGTTACCCTGCTTGCAGTGGCTTTATATATTACCTTCACGGTTGTTGTAACACAGTGGCGCAACCGCTTTATTCGCGAAGCAAACCAAGCCGACAATAATAGTAATAGCCGTGCTATTGACAGCTTACTTAATTATGAAACCGTTAAATATTTTAATAATGAAAAGCATGAAGCACAAACTTATGATGGCTTTTTAGCTAGTTGGGAGCAAGCCCGGCTTAAAAACCGCTTATCGTTGCTTGCCCTTAATTCAGGTCAAGCCTTGATCATAGCAGCAGCGATCACCGCTTTAATGTGGCTTGCTAGTATTGAAGTGGTTAAAGGCACACTCTCTATTGGTGAGTTGGTAATGATCAACGCCTATATGATCCAATTATTTTTACCGCTCAATTTTTTAGGCTTTGTTTATCGAGAAATTCGCCGCGCCTTAACCGACCTTGAAAATATGCTCGGACTATTAACCCGTAAACCACTCATTTCAGATAAAGCAAATGCACAACAGCTCAATATACAACACGCTGATATAGAATTTAAAAACGTTAACTTTGGCTACCACCCATCAAGGCCTATCATTAAGCAGCTTAGTTTTTCTATAAAAGCAGGTAGTAAAATCGCGGTGGTGGGCGCCAGCGGTGCAGGAAAAAGCACCCTAGCCCGTTTACTGTATCGCTTTTATGATATTGACAGCGGTGAAATACATATTGATGGTCAACAACTTACTAGCGTCACACTCAACAGCTTGCGACAAGCGATTGCCATTGTGCCACAAGATACTGTGTTATTTAATACCAGCATTCGCGACAACATTGCTTATGGCCGTCCAGATGCTACAGCACAAGACATTGATAACGCTATTAATATGGCGCATTTACGCAGCTTTATTGATAGTTTAGATAAAGGTGATCAAACCCTCGTTGGTGAACGAGGTTTAAAAGTTTCAGGCGGTGAAAAACAACGCATTGCCATAGCCCGAACCATTTTAAAACGCTCCCCTATTATCATTTTTGACGAAGCAACATCAGCGCTAGACTCTCATTCCGAGCAAGCAATATTAAAAGCCATGTCTGCACTGGCCTCTAATCATACCAGTTTAGTTATTGCCCATCGCTTATCAACAATAACAGATGCAGACACGATTATTGTGCTCAAAGAGGGTCAGCTGATCGAGCAAGGCAAACATGATGAGTTACTTACCCTCAATGGTGAATACGCGCGCATGTGGGAACTTCAACAAAAAACAGCATAAACATGGAGACTCATCTTCGGCGCGGGATACACACTGTATGTCGCGTTGCTTGTTGTTTCACCTAACTGAGAAGTAATTCACCTCAAAAGTTTGTCTGTTTTTAGGTTATCAATAACAATCCGAGTTAGAAAAACGTGAGATAAAAATAATTAAATTACATTCAGGGAAATCCAATGAAGAAAACACTTATTGCAGCAACACTTGCTGCCACATTTCTGACCGGCTGTTCAGAGCCTAAAACAACACAAGCGCAACAGCAGCCTAGTGCCGAAACCCAGACAGCAAAAGCTGAATTAGGTAGCTTTGGGGTAGATTTAACAGCCCGCAATGAAGCCATAAAACCAGGTGATGACTTTTTCATGTACGCCAGTGGCACATGGTATGACAACTACGTTATGCCTGCCGATAAAACTCGCTACGGTGCATTTGCAGGATTGGCAGAGCGCAGCGAAGAGCGTGTTAAGGCAATTATTGAAGAGATCGCAGCCCGAAAAGATTTAAATACTGAAGAAAAGTTAGTTGCCGATTTCTATAACGCGTATATGGATACCGATACCCTTAATAAGCTTGGTGTGTCGCCAATTAAACCACTACTAACGGAAATTAGTAACGTTTCATCAACCGATGATCTAACCAAATTGTTTGGCCAATCGTGGTTAACGGGCGTTAACTCGCCTATTGGTGGTGGCATGTGGTTTAACCGCTTAGACCCAAATAAATATGAAATGTCATTAGGTGCTGGCGGCTTAGGTTTACCAGATCGTTCTTACTACCTTGAAGATTCAGAACGTTTTGTTAAAACTCGTACTGCTTATGTAGCCCATATTGCCGACATGCTTAAATTTGCAGGTGTTGACAATACAACTGAACGTGCTGAGGCAATTTTAGCCCTTGAAACCAAAATAGCACAAGGCCAGTGGCCACGAGAAAAACGTCGTAACCGCGACCTTACCCTAAATCAAATCGAACGCAGCGAGCTGAGCTCTAGCTATCCTGATTTTAATTGGGATCTGTATTTTGAACAAACAGGATACCAAGTACCACAGTTAAATGTATCGCAACCAGAGCCGATCAAAGCCATGATTGCATTGATCAATCAAGAAGATGTTACTGTATGGAAAGATTACTTAACCTATCACGCACTAAGCTCTAATGCAGAGCTACTGTCTGAAGATGTATTCAATACTAACTTCGCATTTTACGGAAAAGAGCTAAATGGCCAGCAAGAGCCTCGCCCACGCTGGAAACGCGCTATCAGCCAAATGTCGAGCACTGATTCATTAGGTTTTGCCATTGGTAAAGTGTATGTAGCACGCTACTTCCCTGAATCATCAAAACAACAAATGTCAGCATTGGTAGAAAACCTGCGAACAGCTCTGGGCGAACGTATTGACAACCTAGACTGGATGGGAGCAGAAACGAAAGTAAATGCCCGCGCTAAACTCGCTGCGTTTGTGCCTAAAATTGGCTATCCCGATGTATGGCAATCATTTGATGGTTTAAGCATAAGTAGCAATGATTTGATGGGCAACATCAAAAATACCCGCGAGTTTTTCCGAGCTGAAAGCGCTGCAAAAGAATTGCAAAAAACCGACCGTAACCGCTGGGGCATGACACCACAACGTGTTAACGCTTACTACAACAGTTCGTTTAACGAAATTGTATTCCCTGCAGCAATTCTACAACCACCATTTTTCGATCCTAATGCCGATCCGGCAGTAAACTATGGTGGCATTGGTGCCGTGATTGGTCATGAAATGGGCCATGGTTTTGACGATCAAGGCTCTAAGTCAGATGCTAACGGCGTACAACGTAACTGGTGGACAGATGCCGATCGTGCTGCATTTGATGCCAAAGCCGACCAACTTGCTGCACAATACAGTCAATACGAGCCAATCCCTGGTAACTTCGTTAATGGTCGTAATAGCTTAGGTGAAAACATCGGTGACGTGGGTGGGTTAGCAATGGCTTATCACGCTTACAAACTCAGCCTAAACGGTAAAGAAGCGCCTATTATTGACGGCCTTACGGGCGATCAACGGTTCTTCCTAGCCTGGGCACAAGTATGGAAAGAAAAACGCACTGAGCAAAGCATGTTAAACCAGCTTCGTGGTGGCACACATGCACCCGGTCGCTTTAGAGCACAAGCACCACGTAACCACGATGCATGGTACAAAGCATTCAATGTACAACCGGGTGATGCCTTGTATTTACCAGAAGATCAACGCGTACGTATTTGGTAATAACCCGATACATTTCGATTGAAAATATAACCCGCAACTGCGGGTTATATTTTTTGTGCTGCTTGCTCACTCAAAGCAACTTTAATTCCCACTGAATTCTGTATTTCCAAGCGAGTTGGGTATAGAATACGGCACTACAAAATTTATACTTTTAAAAACATATTTAAGGCGAAACGCAGATGGGAAGAGCTTACCAAAACAAAAAAGATTCAATGGCTAAGACTGCGGGTGCTAAAACTAAAGTTTACTCAAAGTACGGTAAAGAAATTTATATTTGCGCAAAAAATGGTGGTATTGATCCCGATGGCAACCTATCGCTACGTCGTTTAATTGAACGCGCTAAAAAAGATCAAGTACCAGCACACGTAATTGACCGCGCAATTGATAAAGCCAAAGGCGGCGGCGGTGAAGACTACTCAGCAACTCGTTACGAAGGCTATGGCCCTGGTAACTGCATGATCATTGTTGATTGCTTAACTGACAACAACAAACGTACCTTTGCTGATGTACGTGTATGTTTTACTAAAGCAAACGCTAAAATTGGTGCACAAAACTCGGTATCTCACTTATTTGATCATTTAGCTATTTTTGTATTTGATGGCGATGATGACGAAGCCGTGCTTGAAGCACTAATGATGGCTGACGTTGATGTTACTGACGTAGAAGTTGAAGCCGGCAAAGTCACTGTTTTTGCTCCGCATACTGAGTACAACAACACCCGTACCGCACTTGAAGAAATGGGCGTTACTGAGTTTGATGAAGATTTGATCTCTTTTGTGCCGCAAGTTGAAGCACCCATTGCAGGCGAAGACGTAGAAGTAATGGAACGCTTTTTAGCGATGCTTGAAGATTGTGACGACGTACAAAACGTGTACCACAACGCACAATTTTAATTTTATTGACTAAAATTATGACTAAGGCCAACTTGATTGGCCTTTTTATTTTCTTATTGTTAAACCCCTAAATAAATGGATTTGTATTTTGAATACCGTTGAACAGCTTCGTAGTGGTAAATTAGCTGGCACTAAACGTTTACAACTAGTTGAAGAGCTAACCACATTCCCAGACGAAATTTTTACCCTTGCAGATACCC
Organism: Pseudoalteromonas sp. SR44-5; assembly: GCF_014163675.1. NCBI lineage: Bacteria > Pseudomonadati > Pseudomonadota > Gammaproteobacteria > Alteromonadales > Pseudoalteromonadaceae > Pseudoalteromonas > Pseudoalteromonas sp. SR44-5. Next base: position 4,570 of record NZ_JACJDT010000023.1, on the reverse strand, counting down.
TCGAAGTACTCGATTTATCAAATAATAATTTATCTGATTTGCCCGACGAATTTGCTAGTTTAACTAAATTAAAGCGGGTGTTTTTATCATTCAATCAGTTCCAGCATATTCCTGCTGTATTGGCAAAATGCCCTTCCCTTATTATGATTGCATTTAAAGGCAATAAAATCAGTGAATTTGCCGAGCATAGTTTGCCGCTTTCGACACAATGGTTAATTTTAACTGACAACCATATTGAACAATTGCCAGACTCTTTTGGTGAACTTACGCAACTGCGTAAACTTGCCCTTGCTGGTAATCGACTAACGACTTTGCCACACAGCATGCAGCAGTGCCAAGCGCTTGAACTCGTGCGTTTATCTGCGAATAACTTAACTGATGTTAATGACTGGCTGTTTGAATTACCAAAACTCAGTTGGCTGGCTTTTGCAGGCAATGACTTTAATAAAGCACAAAGTTTACAACAAGTTCAATTAGCAGCCGTACAACTAAACGAGTTTTCACTTGTTGAAAAAATTGGTGAAGGTGCGTCTGGGATTATTCACTTAGCACAGTGGCAGCACAATAATGTGGCGTTAAAACTGTTTAAAGGCGCGATCACCAGTGATGGCTATCCACTTGATGAAGTAAACTGTTGCTTGCAAGCGGGCGAACATAAAAACCTAATAAACGTTCTCGCCTATATCGATAACCCAGAGCAACTTGGTCTGGTTATGGAGCTTATCAGCAAGGACTATCAAAACCTCGGCTTACCGCCGTCACTTGATACTTGCACCCGCGATACCTTTTTTGAGCATACACAGTTTACTGCTCACGCCATTAAACACATAGCTAAGCAAATGGTCAGCACCCTTGCCCACTTACATATCAATAACGTAAGTCATGGCGATGTATATGCGCACAACACCATGATAAACGATGAATACACAGTATTGTTTGGTGACTTTGGCGCAGCAACTAACTTAGACTCTCTGACCGACTATCAGCGCCAACAAATGCAGCGTATTGAAGTCAGAGCGATTGGCTGCTTAATTGATGATTTACTGAGCGTGTGTTCTGAAGTTACGAGCGATGCAACACAGTTAACAACACTTGCTCAACAATGTATGAATGAAGATATGAGCCAACGACCAACTCTTAAAGCACTAATAGAAAAACTATAACTTTTATGCGCGACTCTACCTCTGAGTCGTGCTTTACCGCCTTGCTTTGCTACATAGCTATAAAATAAAACTGAATATAAATAAGCCTTGGTCTACTTATATGGCTTTCGTGTCTGGTATGCTTTTATACTATCAGTAACTTTACTGAGCTTTGGTCAAACTAATTCACCCAAAGCTCAGTTGGTTAATAAAATAGCGTTAATCAAGCGTTATTGTAATGACTTCGTTGGCAAATTCGCTATACACCACAAGGTGTTTTTCAGAAATAGTCTCAAAATGAAAGTCTTTCATTGAATAACTTTCCCATGACACATCATCTTTGAGCAAATACTCTTTATCCGCTGATAGGGCCCACAGCTGCCCCGTTGATTGATTAGATGACGCATCACCTACATAAACCAATATATAGCCTTGTTCACTCACAATAGGAGTTATTTTTTTAGTATTACTTCGTGCATAACTCGCAATTGTGCGCCATGTTTCATTATAAACTCTGATCGGTTGAGTGGTATTTAGCCGTGATTGCAACTGCAATTCAGACTGCTCTGTATCAGCCTTACGTAAATATTTAAGCACGGCATATTTTATCGATGCTGTCTCTACAAAATCACCCGCTAGTAAAGTATCTAAGTCGCCGCCAATCCAATCAGGAGTTGTTTGTCTTAACGCGGTTAAATCGAATGCAGTACTTGTCTCTACTTGTTCTCGTGTGAATTTAAACTGTTCAATACCACTGTCTTGGTTTGTAAATAAGAACTGGTTATTACCATTTTGCCAAATAGTAGCATTGCGTACATTATTCAATGAAAACACAGCGTCATCGCGCGCACTTGGTATGACGTCCATTACATTTATAAGCAACTGCTCATCAGTACCAAAACCTAGACCAAAAGTGATGTCATCATATTCAAAAAATGGTGTATGACTAAATGTACTGATCTGCTTACTCAATACAGTTCTCCCTCGGATCTGAGCATTTATGATCTGTATATACGATTTTGATGAAACCTCATTATTATCTTCAAGCGCTAGATAAAGGTCTTGATTATTCGCAATAAATTCACTTTTCAAAACCCCATTGTTGATTAGGTTAGATACAGCTTTCCATTTACCACTTTGCCAACTATAAACACCATCAGGAAAAGACGTTAATGCAAATAGTTTACCGCCTGAAATAGCTAAACTTGAAGCGTTAATATCATGGACTTTATAATTACCTAATTGGCCATTATTAAAAGAGGCTGAGTGTAATTTGTATTGCGTAGAGGCGCCTTCAGTAATAAACCAAACTTGCTCATCAAACCATAAATATTCAGATTCAATTAACCGCTCTTTGTAGGGGTTATCAAACAATAATTGCTGTTCTTGTTCACTAAACACCAAATACAATTTACGTTTTTCATACACCACAGTATAAGGACGGCAAGCTACTTTAAACTTAAGATTAGAGGAGTCATCAACTTCACAAATCTGTGGCCCGCCAAGCGCTGTAATTTCAGGCTCAATCATTGTAAGTGGTGGAACCGAGACTGGAGAGTCTTTTAACTGAATACTTTGCTCGCCATAACGAATAGTTACAGGATATGAATAAAGAGTTGTTTGTGCAAAACTCGCCTGAGAAGATACGCATTTAACAGCAAGGCTATAATTCAACGTTGTTGTATTGCTCAGCTGTGTGTCGCATGTGATACTTTCTGGTATAGCTAATAAGGTTGGTTTCACAAATGTTTTTGACGTTGCGCTCAGTTCAATAGCCTTGTCTGCAGTAAGCTTCGCTTTGTTATCCATCCATGACACTTCAAGTCCTGCGGCAACACCATTGGCTGTTATTTTGAGCGTAAACGTTTGCTCTGAAATAGCAGGTGGCTTTGTATCTTGACTGTCTCCAGAAGAGCCACCGCATCCACTTGCGGCTAAAATAGATAAGCTCACTAAAAATGATTTAAATTGCAAAATAGAATCCTTGTGTTTAATTAGTTTCAAAAAAGTCGCTACTAATACATATTCCTTCAGTTATCAATTATTACTACTAGTACCTTTTTTAGCAATATATTTTTGGTTATTATCTGTCCATACCAATACTCGATAAAATATGATCACTATCGAAAACACTAAATTGAAAGGATTCCCATATCGCGACTATTTTTGCTTTTTAAACGGAAACAGCTGCTGTTTTAACATCCCAGTTGGTACATAGTCCCCGACTACGCCATAAGCTTCTGGCCATTCTTGTTGGCCTTTTACGGCCGTGCCAAAAACATAATCTAAGAATGAAAAGTGCGCAGCATAATTACGGTCAATGGCCGCTTTATCTGAAGAGTGATGCCAATGATGAAACTGTGGCGTAACCAATAAATATTTCAACCAACCAAATTTCACCCGTACATTGGCATGGTTAAATACCGCCTGAAAACCCACGATTATCACATATAAGCTGATCACTTGCTGCGAAAAACCCAGCACGAAAATAGGCGTAAGTACTAAACTGCGCGTCACTAAAATCTCTAAAATGTGCTGGCGAGAGCCTGCAAGCCAGTCCATTTCTTTTGCACTGTGATGAATACCATGAAAACGCCATAAATAAGGCACTTCATGATAAGCGCGGTGTACAAAGTACTGCATCAAATCAGCGACTAAAATAATTAACAGCACTTGCAATATAAAAGGTAATTGACTGATGTAGCCCTGCACAGTGCTTGACACTGCCCAACCAAAACCATAGTGCACAAAGTGATTAGTCACTAATAACACAAACCCAATAATCAAATGGTTAACAAAAAAGTGGTTTAGATCACCGCGCCATTCACTGCGTAATATCTTTTGTTCTTTGCGGTGCGGTAACAGCTTTTCAATGAGAATAAATATTAAGGTTGAGCCCAATAAATCTAATATAAACCAGTCTAGGCCTATATAGGGGGTGTTATCAGCAAAATCATTCACCTCAACATTAGGGCCGCCAAACGCAATGGCCAGCACAATAAAAAACCACGCAGTTGCACCTAAACGTTTATTTTTGTTACGTACAAAGTTAAGTAACCCCAAACTACCGGCCACGATAAGCGCACCAAACATCAGTTGACGTAAAAATTCGACACTGTAGCTCTTTCTCAATTCCGGTGTGGTTAAATATTCTGGAAAATGAAAGGCGAGCACGCCTAAACAAGACAGCATAGCTAAAAAGCAGCCGATATAACCGCTAATATTACCTTCACCTATTTGTAGGTGGTTAGTACGAAACAGGTGAGTTTTTAGAGTATTTTTCATTAGTAATTCCTTTTATATCAATCGTGTTAAGTTACTGACCATTTATAGCGACAGATAAATACAGTGATAACAAGGCGTAAATTTTGACATGTAGTTGTTCTACTTGAAAAAATTATAACGCAGTTAGCGCTTTATTTAGCTCG
>NZ_JACJDT010000239.1:0-249 GCF_014163675.1 Pseudoalteromonas sp. SR44-5 | reverse complement strand
ATTTGGCATATTCAAGTTTTTGTTGTGCACTGAGTGTTACTTTTGATTTTCTGGTCATAGTGATACCTTTTGGGTTTAGCTCATTTTACGCTATAAACCTGTCCAGTTTCATTAGACCATTACATTTATTTGCTGTACTTCTTGTAAATTTTTTATAACTTAGCTTTTTATAACTTAACAATGGCTTGGCTGATTACTTGGCCAACGAAATTAAGATGACACCCATCTTAACTATTCAGAGTGAATATC
>NZ_JACJDT010000238.1:0-250 GCF_014163675.1 Pseudoalteromonas sp. SR44-5 | reverse complement strand
AATTTGGCATATTCAAGTTTTTGTTGTGCACTGAGTGTTACTTTTGATTTTCTGGTCATAGTGATACCTTTTGGGTTTAGCTCATTTTACGCTATAAACCTGTCCAGTTTCATTAGACCATTACAGTTGTTTGATTTTGTTGTCCAAACCGTGCTTCATCTTGAAACCACACATCAATGCGATCTAAAGGGAGATGTCCTGGGGTGTGAAGGATCGTTTCCACTTGGAACTTTTTTAAAAGCCTCTTGGC
>NZ_JACJDT010000237.1:0-250 GCF_014163675.1 Pseudoalteromonas sp. SR44-5 | reverse complement strand
ACGAAAACAGTTAAATAAATTGACTGATGTGATCAGTTAAGCTAATTTAAAAACGGCTCTACAAAATGATAAATCAAGTGATCAAAGCTGATGAGAATCGGTGATCAAAGTCATGAGAATACGCAAAAAGTGGTTTACAAACCAATAAAAGAGATCGTATTATAGAAAAAAGTGGTTAGCAGCTATTGGAGATTAAAATGTCAGCCATAGATAAAGCAGTAAAAATAATTGGTGGGCAAACCAAGCTCGC
>NZ_JACJDT010000236.1:0-250 GCF_014163675.1 Pseudoalteromonas sp. SR44-5 | reverse complement strand
CTGAGTGACCAACAGAAGTAACTTATTTATAAGTTGCTTCGGCACAGTCAATTCAATATCGAAAGATATTAAATAAATTCAGAATTCATTGAGCAGGTTCTTCATTCTTTATTGGATGAGAACAGAAAAAACTTTTAATTGAAGAGTTTGATCATGGCTCAGATTGAACGCTGGCGGCAGGCCTAACACATGCAAGTCGAGCGGTAACAGAGAGTAGCTTGCTACTTTGCTGACGAGCGGCGGACGGGTG
>NZ_JACJDT010000235.1:0-253 GCF_014163675.1 Pseudoalteromonas sp. SR44-5 | reverse complement strand
TAACGAGGCTGTAGAATAACTCGTTTTTAATTTATTTTTATTGATGCATTAACCATAGCTGAGTTCCTATTTTGATTCAATCGGTTACTTCGATTTTACGTGAAATATAAAAAGAGGATTTACTGTTTCTTTAATGGGCGTTTTGGAAGGTATGACAGGTGTTTAAGTGGCTTATTTGGAGAGGTAGCAGCTTACCTTTATTAATGCATCGTGTTTTGCAGCTTTTCTATATTATGAACTAAGCAATACAGTT
>NZ_JACJDT010000234.1:0-254 GCF_014163675.1 Pseudoalteromonas sp. SR44-5 | reverse complement strand
CATCCCACAATTTTTCGACTAAAAATATCCATCACTAAATACAAGTATAAAAATTCGCCCTTAACCGTTGTTGGCAAATATGTAATATCCCATGTGTAAATTTCGTTCACACCGGTTGCTGTGAGAGTATGCTAAGAAGACACCCACCTTATGATTTGCAATGTATCAGTTATGTACTAATTTTATTATTAGCACAATAAACGAGCAGGTTGTCACATGGCTATTGCGAGAAAGCGTCAGATAAGTTTGGCTGA
>NZ_JACJDT010000233.1:0-254 GCF_014163675.1 Pseudoalteromonas sp. SR44-5 | reverse complement strand
TGAGCAATGGCAATCACAATTAATAAATGGATATAGATTATGGACAAGCTCATAAAATCACTCATCACACTTGCTTTAACATTATTTGTAATAGGTTGCTCGTCAACAGGAACAATTGATTACATGGTTGCAGGCGGTGCGACACAAAAGGGTAATGAAATCTGGGTGCAATCAATCACTTTTGATAATAGTTGGGGTATTCCTATGGGGAGCCTTGGTTGTTGCTGGCAAAGTGCCGGTAAAACAAGTGGTGT
>NZ_JACJDT010000232.1:0-258 GCF_014163675.1 Pseudoalteromonas sp. SR44-5 | reverse complement strand
GCTATTTTATATTGCTCTTTTTTATTCGCGTAAATGCGCCTATCTTGATTTAGCCAACGTCGGAAAAAACATAATCCTCTAAATTCGCTTCCTTCATTTATTATTCGGTGCGCTTCAAAAAAACGATTAAACTTCGTTTTCTTTTGCATGATTCCAACACCAAAGTAATTATTCTTTTGCATCAGGTTCCTTTGCTTTAATAAACCTAGGCAGCATATACCACCTAGGTTTGAATTCCTTTTCTGATTGTTAAAGAGC
>NZ_JACJDT010000231.1:0-266 GCF_014163675.1 Pseudoalteromonas sp. SR44-5 | reverse complement strand
AGAAGCGCGTTTAGTGATGCTACCTTACGAAGCCCATGGTTATCGTGCCCGTAAAAGCTTATTACATGTTTTATGGGAACAAGAGCAGTGGCTGGATAAATACTTGTTAACTGACGAAGCTCCTGCAAGCGATGCTCAAGTAAATACTGAGCCTTCTTTAACAGAATAAATTCAAAGCGCGGTTTATGCCGCGCTTGTTAATTTAATTATATGGGGATGAAGACCCACCCTTAATCTCACGGCACCTTCCCGATGCAAAGCGAGCG
>NZ_JACJDT010000230.1:0-266 GCF_014163675.1 Pseudoalteromonas sp. SR44-5 | reverse complement strand
AAAATAGGAAAGCGTAATATGCGCAGCCCTAGTGAGATAAAGTTTAACTTTAACCGCAACGTTCTTTAACAATATAAAGCAATCATCTGTGTGGGCACTCGTACAGATTGAGTTCTAACAGCCGAGCTTAGTTCGCTAAGAAAGGCAAAAAATTTAGAGTCTCAATGTGATTTCTCGAAAGAGAAGCTGAGTGACCAACAGAAGTAACTTATTTATAAGTTGCTTCGGCACAGTCAATTCAATATCGAAAGATATTAAATAAATTC
>NZ_JACJDT010000022.1:0-71013 GCF_014163675.1 Pseudoalteromonas sp. SR44-5 | reverse complement strand
GCGGGCTGCGGGCTGCGGGCTGCGGGCTGCGGGCTGCGCAGAAAAACATCAGCCTTTGCATTTGCAAAGGCTTTTTATTATCTCAATCGGCACATTCTTTTTATTATAATAGATTAGAGACTTATGATTTAACAAAACCTTCCTACCTATTAAATAGGTGGATAGTTGATAATTGATAGATTCTCTACAGAAAATTGGCTTATAAGAAAACTAACTATATGAGGATATACATTTGAGCCGAACCATGAGCTAAACAATTGCTCAATAAAAAAACAACATAGTAAGACTAAGCCCCCCACCAATCTCCTAAGGAAATAATTTGGATGAGAGTCTTCTTCTTTTATTTGTGGCTTTTCTTTGTGAATATTAAATGTGATGACATTGCAGTTTTTATAAATGTGAATATTGTTTTTTTCTTGCATAAGATTTCCTTGTTTATTACAGGCACAACTAAACCCACATTAAGGTTACCTTGATGTGTATTGTTAATTTTTGTTTGAAGTAGAGCTGTGCTTATGGGCTATAGAAATGATACATTACGGTTGGATAACTTAGAGCTCTTTTTAATTAGCACCTCCTTTCTTGATTACTTATTTAAGCCTTATTACCACTTGATGGAACCATTATAAACCCAAAAGAAGAATTTGTTAAATAACACAAATCACCACCCAAAGTCAAATATAAAAGACATTAAAAATCAACACTTTAAAAATTAACTGTTATTCACATATTAATAGCATTCCTTTGTAGTACTATAAATATAATGCAAGTGTATTCGTGGCGTTATTTTCTCTTTGTTGTCCTAGACTCAACCCAAGCTACGGTGGGGAAATTTACTCCGCGCTGACGTCTGAAAGCTTACCGCTAAAAGCTGCTCCAAACGCAAAAAGCCCCAGCTAATGCCGGGGCTTTTTATAAAACAGACTTAATTAAAAATTAAGCTTGTTTTGGACTAGAAATAACGTCTACTAATGTCCAAGACTTAGTCTTAGAGATTGGAGCGCATTCACGGATAGTAACAACGTCACCCGCTTTTGCTGTGTTATTTTCGTCATGTACGTGTAATTTAGTCGTACGTTTGATGAATTTCCCATAGATTGGGTGCTTCACGTAACGTGCGATAGCGATAGTGAAAGATTTTTCCATCTTGTCGCTGATTACAGTGCCTTGAAGAGTACGAATTTTATCACTCATTATTGACCTGCCTTCTGGTTAATAACTGTTTTTACACGCGCGATATCGCGACGTACTGTTCTTAGCGTGTGAGTTTGAGCTAACTGACCAGTGCTTGCTTGCATGCGCAGGTTAAACTGCTCACGAAGAAGACCTAGAAGTTCAGCATTAAGCTCTTCTACGCTTTTATCTTTTAGTTCGCTTGCTTTCATCACATTACCGTCCGAGTTACGAAAGTTGTTTTGAATGGCAGTTTACGAGCAGCAAGGTCGAATGCTTCACGAGCAAGCTCTTCAGAAACACCTTCCATTTCGTAAAGTACTTTACCAGGCTGAATTTCAGCAACCCAATATTCAACAGAACCTTTACCTTTACCCATACGAACTTCAAGAGGCTTTTCTGTGATCGGTTTGTCAGGGAAGACACGGATCCAGATTTTACCTTGACGTTTCACGTGACGTGTCATGGCACGACGAGCTGCTTCGATTTGACGAGCAGTCATGCGGCCACGGCCAGTAGCTTTCAAACCGAAAGTACCGAAGCTTACTTTGTTACCGTTTTGCGCTAAACCACGGTTGCGGCCTTTGTGCATTTTACGGAATTTTGTACGTTTTGGCTGTAACATTACTCGCTACCTCTACTTAGCACTTTTTTTGGCTTTCTTTGGTGCGCGTTTAGCTGGCTTCTCTTGCTCTTGTACTAGTGGTAAACCACCAATAACTTCGCCTTTGAAGATCCAAACTTTAACACCAATGATACCATAAGTGGTTAAGGCTTCAGAAGTTGCGTAGTCGATATCAGCACGAAGAGTATGTAGAGGTACACGACCTTCACGATACCATTCTGAACGTGCGATTTCTGCGCCGCCAAGACGACCGCTAACTTCAACTTTGATCCCTTTAGAACCGATGCGCATTGCATTTTGTACCGAACGCTTCATAGCGCGACGGAACATAACACGACGCTCTAGTTGAGAGGCAATGCCGTCTGCTACTAGTTGTGCATCTAGTTCTGGTTTACGTACTTCAGAAATATTGATCTGAGCAGGTACACCAGCAATCTTAGTTACCGCTTGACGTAATTTTTCTACGTCTTCGCCTTTTTTACCGATAACAACACCCGGACGAGCCGTGTGAATTGTTACGCGGATTGATTTTGCTGGACGCTCAATAACGATTTTAGACACAGAAGCCGCTTTCAATTCCTTAGTAAGGAATGTACGTACTTTGTGATCGCCAAAAAGCTGTGCAGAGAAATCTTTTGAACTCGCGTACCAGGTAGAAACCCAAGGTTTAGATATACCTAGGCGAATACCAGTAGGATGAACTTTTTGTCCCATTACTTATACTCCTAGCTATCTGAAACCACAACAGTGATGTGGCTTGTACGCTTAAGGATGCGGTCTGCGCGTCCTTTAGCACGTGGCATAATACGTTTCATTGTTGGACCATCGTCCACAAAGATCGTTGTTACACGTAGCTCATCAATGTCAGCACCTTCGTTATGCTCTGCGTTAGCAATAGCAGACTCAAGTACTTTCTTAACTAATACAGCCGCTTTCTTAGGGCTGTACGCCAGGATTTCTAGTGCGCGATCGACAGGTAACCCGCGGATCTGATCTGCAACTAGACGTGCTTTTTGCGCCGAACCAGAGGCGAATTTATGTTTAGCTAATGCTTGCATTTATCATTCCCCTCTTAACGTTTCTTCGCTTTCTTATCCGCAGCGTGGCCACGGTAAGTGCGAGTTGGTGCAAATTCACCTAGTTTGTGACCGATCATTTCGTCAGAAACGAAAACTGGTACATGCTGGCGACCATTATGGACAGCAATGGTCAATCCGATCATGTTAGGTATGATCATTGAACGACGGCTCCAAGTTTTAATTGGCTTCTTGTCACCGCTTTCCAAAGCTTTCTCTACCTTCTTCAGCAAGTGTAGGTCTATAAAAGGACCCTTCTTGAGAGAGCGTGGCATGGCTATTCCTCAATATTACTTAGTACGACGACGTACTATAAATTTATCCGTACGCTTGTTCTTACGCGTCTTAGCACCTTTAGTCGGCTTACCCCATGGAGACACAGGATGACGACCACCAGATGTACGACCTTCACCACCACCGTGTGGGTGATCAACCGGGTTCATGGCAACACCACGAACTGTCGGACGAATACCACGCCAGCGATTTGCACCTGCTTTACCAAGTGAACGAAGCATATGCTCAGCATTGCCTACTTCACCTAGCGTCGCACGACAATCTGATTCAACTTTACGAACTTCGCCTGAACGAAGACGTAATGTTACATACTGACCATCACGAGCAAGGATTTGAACGTATGCACCAGCAGAACGTGCGATTTGAGCACCTTTACCTGGTTTTAATTCTACGTTGTGAACAGTCGAACCTACAGGCATATTGCGCATAGGTAATGCATTACCAGGCTTGATTGGTGCATCAACACCAGACTGGATTGCATCACCAGCTTTTAAGCCTTTTGGTGCGATAATGTAACGACGCTCACCGTCTGCATATAATACAAGTGCGATGTTTGCGCTACGATTTGGATCATATTCTAAACGCTCAACAGTGGCTGGAATGCCATCTTTAGTACGTTTAAAATCGATTAAACGGTAATGCTGCTTATGACCACCACCGATATGACGAACCGTAATACGACCATTGTTATTACGACCACCTGATTTAGAGTTTTTCTCTAATAGTGGTGCGTATGGCTTGCCCTTATGTAGATCTGGGTTTACCACTTTAACTAGGTGACGACGACCCGCAGAAGTTGGCTTACACTTTTGAAGTGCCATAATTCTAACTCCCCTTATTACTCGGCGCCGCCGACAAAGTCTAGTTCGCTGCCTTCTTTAAGAGTAACGTAAGCTTTTTTCCAGTCGCTACGACGACCGAAACGTGCGCCAGTACGTTTTGTTTTACCCTTAACATTAAGTGTGCGAACACCAGTTACTTCCACTTCAAAAAGCTTCTCTACAGCTGCTTTAACTTCAGCTTTAGTTGCGTCATTTACTACTTTGAAAACAATCGTGTTGTTTTCTTCAGCAGCAATAGTGCTTTTTTCAGAGATATGTGGAGCAAGGATCACTTTTAAAAGACGTTCTTCACGAATCATGCTAGCGTCTCCTCAAGTTGCTTAACAGCAGCTGCTGTAATAAGTACCTTATCGAAAGCGATTAAGCTTACAGGGTCGATACCAGCTACATCACGCGTGTCAACCTTGTACAGGTTACGTGCCGATAAAAATAGATTCTCATCTACTTCTTCAGTTACGATTAGAACATCTTTAAGCTCAAGTTCTTTAAGCTTAGCAACTAGTTCTTTAGTTTTTGGTGCTGCTAGAGCAAAACTTTCAACAACGATTAAACGCTCTTGACGAACTAATTCAGATAAAATGCTTTTGATCGCACCGCGGTACATTTTACGGTTTACTTTTTGGCTGTGGTCTTGTGGTTTAGCTGCGAAGCTAACGCCACCTGAACGCCAAATTGGACTACGGATTGTACCAGCACGTGCACGGCCAGTACCTTTTTGAGCCCATGGTTTTTTACCACCACCGCTTACTTCAGAACGTGTCTTCTGAGCACGAGTACCTTGACGAGCACCTGCTGCGTATGCAACAACTACTTGATGTACTAATGCTTCGTTAAACTCACGTCCAAAAGTAGCTTCAGAAACTTCAAGACCGCCAGAAGCGTCTTTAATTGCTAATTCCATCACTAAATCTCCAGGACTTATGCTTTAACAGCAGGTTTAACGATAACGTCACCGCCGATAGCGCCAGGTACTGCACCTTTAACTAAAAGCAAGTTACGCTCAGCGTCAACGCGTACTAGTTCTAAGTTTTGAGTCGTTACACGCTCAGCACCCATATGACCGGCCATTTTCTTACCTTTAAACACCTTACCAGGTGATTGGTTTTGACCGATTGAACCAGGAGCACGGTGAGATAGAGAGTTACCATGTGTAGCGTCTTGCATGCTGAAATTCCAGCGCTTAACACCACCTTGGAAACCTTTACCTTTAGAAGTACCGGTTACGTCAACTTTGTTGATTTCGTTGAATAATTCAACAGTAAGCTCAGCGCCTACTTCAAAATCGCCTTCACCACCATTTAGGCGGAATTCCCACAGACCGCGACCCGCTTCAACACCAGCTTTAGCGAAGTGACCCGCTGTTGCTTTGTTTACACGGCTTGCTTTTTTAGTGCCTGCGGTTACTTGAAGCGCGTTATAACCGTCTGTTGCGTCAGATTTGATCTGAGCAATGCGGTTAGGTGTCGCTTCAATAACTGTCACAGGGATAGATACACCATCTTCAGTGAAGATACGTGTCATACCCACTTTACGACCGACTAGACCTAATGCCATTTTCCTAAAACCTCTCTAATCTTTCGATTAACCCAGGCTGATTTGAACATCAACACCAGCAGCAAGATCTAAACGCATAAGTGCGTCAACAGTCTTGTCAGTTGGTTCTACGATGTCGATCAGACGTTTATGGGTGCGGATCTCGTACTGATCACGCGCATCTTTATTAACGTGCGGTGATGTAAGTACAGTAAAACGTTCAAAGCGTGTAGGTAGTGGAATTGGACCACGTACTTGTGCGCCAGTGCGTTTCGCAGTTTCCACGATTTCCGCCGTTGATTGGTCAATCAAACGGTGGTCAAAAGCTTTTAGGCGAATACGAATGCGTTGATTTGACATTCTTAAACCTCAATATAAAGAGCATTTAAAAGAGCATAAAAAAACGACCGAAACAATCTTAAAAACATAAGATGCCGGTTGTTGATTTATATCTACGTTGAGTTCCAAATCGGAACTCCTGTTTTATTAGCTTGAAATCCAAGCTTAATGTTCCTTCCAAGTTCCCGGGGGAATTTTGAAAGCCTGCGTATTATAGTGATATTGGTGATAAATGCAACAACTATTTCAAACTACCAGAATGAGGATTATTTATACTGTAAAAAAGGGTTGTCACTATGTCGTCATTACTGGGAATTTACTATAGTTAGGAAGCCATGCAATCGGACTTGGCACTAATGATAATGGTCAGTCCAGTTTTTAATTGTTATTATTCATCCTTATTTTGCTTTTATCTCTTAATCCTTAACCTTGGTGAGTTGATGCGTATTTTTAATTATTGCTTGAATTTTGTGTCTATGGTGATGAATCGCCTATTTGTGAAAAGCAAAGTACTGCCCGAGAACCCAATTGAACAATACGGTCTTAATCCCGCCTACCCTACTTTTTATATAGTTAAACTTAATGCTCGCTCAGATTTAGCAGCTCTTGACCGAGTTTGTAAGAAGTACAACCTGCCCAGACCAACTGAACAACAGCTGTTGGGTAATGCAGAGTTAGACCGCTTTATTGGCCTACAAAATCCACCACCACTGTTTGGCAGCCAAGCGAAGCCAACTGACGCGCTAAACCAGGGTAAACAAATAATTGCTCAACTATTTACCAGTGGCGAAAAAAACGTGCAAGTCATTCCGGTCACTATTTTATGGGGTCGTAATCCAGGTAAAGAAAAACCAGGTTTAGGTACGCTGGTTTCGCACTCACTTACACCTAGCTGGTTTCGTAAGTTTTTTGTATTACTGTTTTCAGGGCGTGATAACTTTATACGCTTTAGTCAACCGTTGGATTTATCGTTATTAGTAAATGAAAAAGCCGATGTTGATGAGTTACCTCATAAATTACTTCGCGTCGCTAGGGTGCATTTTCGGCGTCAAAAATTGGCGGCAACGGGCCCTAAAATGCCCTCACGCGAGCAACTATTTAATTCATTGTTAGCATCACCGACTATAAAAAAAGCAATTAACGATGAAGCAAAAAGCAAAAAAATCAGCCATGAGCAAGCACGGCAAAATGCGTTAAAGCTATTAGATGAGATTGCTGCTAACTACAGTGATGCCACCATACGTGTTGCAGATCGTGTATTAACCTGGCTATGGAACAAGCTCTATAACGGCATTGATATAAAATACACCGAACAAATCCATGATCTAACCAATAAAGGTCATGAAATTATTTATATGCCGTGTCATCGCAGCCACATGGATTACTTATTACTTACCTACTCGATTTATCATCTTGGTTTAGTACCACCACATATTGCTGCTGGTATTAACTTAAACTTCTTCCCAGCAGGCGGCATATTCCGCCGCAGTGGCGCATTTTTTATCCGCCGCTCATTTGCTGGCAACAAGCTTTACTCTGCTGTATTTAAAGAGTATTTAAGTCAGTTGTTTATCAAAGGTTACTCAGTTAAGTTTTATACTGAGGGCGGACGTAGCCGTACCGGGCGTTTACTACCACCAAAAACAGGTATGTTGGCAATGACACTGCAAGCTATGTTACGTGGTATTGATCGCCCTATTTCGATTGTGCCGGTGTACATTGGTTATGAACACGTCATGGAAATAAATACTTATCTGAAAGAACTCGCAGGTGATGATAAAAAAGGCGAGTCGATTTTCGGTATTTTCAAAGCCATTAAAAATCTCAAAAACTATGGCCGCGGCTATTTGAATTTTGGCGATCCGATTTCGGTTAATCAATATTTAAATGAGCATCAACCTGATTGGCGTGAATCTATTCACCCAACTGATGTTCAAAAACCACAATGGCTTGGTCCGCAAGTGGCGACTTTAGCGGATAAAGTGATGGTTAATATTAATAGTGCCGCCGCGCTTAACGCAGTTAATTTACTGGCAATGATCTTACTGGTAAATGATAAGCAAGCATTGAGCAAACCTAAATTGTTAGCACAACTAGACTTTTACTTACATTTACAACGTAGCGCTAGTTACAGTGAAAAAATCACCACCCCAGATGAAACTTCATCACAGTTACTCGAACATGCTTTAAAGTTGAATAAATTTGACGTTATAAGCGATGAGTTTGGCGAGATTATCGCGATTAACGATAAAGAGAAAATCCTCTTTAACTACTACCGTAATAATATTCTTCATGTGTTTTCCGTACCAAGCTTACTGGCACTGCATATATTTAAAAGCCATAAAACGACAGTATCGCAGTGCCAAAAATTGGTTAACTGTTTTTACCCGATGTTTGCTAAAGAATGGTTTTTACACGAACTTGATGAAAATTATATCACCCGCATACTGGCCAGCTTTGTAGATCAAGATTTAATAGAAATTGATGGTGATAACATAAAAATCACCAACAGTAATGATTGCTTAGCCAAGCTGGAAATTCTAGGTCGTGCGCTTAGCTTAACCCTGCAACGCTACGCCATTGTGATTGGCTTTATTCAAACCAGTAAAGAAATTGAACGCGCAGAACTTGAACGCGAAAGCCAAGTAT
This sequence comes from Pseudoalteromonas sp. SR44-5, assembly GCF_014163675.1. Lineage (NCBI taxonomy): Bacteria > Pseudomonadati > Pseudomonadota > Gammaproteobacteria > Alteromonadales > Pseudoalteromonadaceae > Pseudoalteromonas > Pseudoalteromonas sp. SR44-5. Next base: position 62,482 of record NZ_JACJDT010000022.1, on the reverse strand, counting down.
TAGCGCAGCGCTTAGGTACCTTGCATGGTATTAAGACTCCTGAGTTTTTTGACAAAAAAGTATTGGTAGGCTTTATTAGCAACTTGCGCGAACAAAATTTAATTAGCGAAACCGAGAATGGCTTACAGGGCAGTACTGAACTTTGTGAAGTGTATATTCATCTTAAAGCCTTGCTGCCAGCGCGAGTCTGGCAGTCAATTAGTGATATTGTGCAAGGACAATGTAAGCAAAAATAACTGCAAGCGGCATATTAACGCTGACGCATTACACCTTCTTGGATCGTTGAGGCAACTAAATTGCCTTGACGGTCAAAGAACTGACCACGCACCAACCCCCGCCCTGAGCTCGCACTTGGGCTATCAATGGTATATAAGATCCAATCATCCATTCGAAACGGACGATGAAACCACATCGCATGGTCAATTGTTGCTACTTGCATGTTTGGCTGCATAAACGAGACACCATGGGGCTGTAGAGCCGTTGGTAAAAACTCAAAGTCAGACGCATACGCCAATAAATAGTTATGAATACGTTGATCATCTGGCATCTCGCCATTGGCTTTGAACCAAATATGTTTAACCGGCTCCATTACCTCTGGCTTAAATGGGTTATGAAAGGTGACCGGACGCATTTCAATCGGCATTTCGCGAATAAACTTATTGCGGATCACCTCAGGTATATGAGATGCGTGCTCTTGATAAAACTCCAGTGATGAGCGCAGCTCCTCAGGAGCAGGTACATCCGGCATAGTAGCTTGATGCGACAAGCCATCTTCAGCACCTTGAAATGATGCCGTCATATAAAAAATAGGTTTTCCATATTGAATAGCACTAACTCGGCGAGTACTAAAGCTCTTACCATCACGGATCGTTTCAACATCGTACACAATTGGCTTTGCAGCATCACCAGGGCGTAAAAAATAAGAATGCAGTGAATGAACAATACGGCCTTCCGGTAAGGTTTCTTTAGCTGCAGACAGTGCTTGGCCCATGACTTGACCACCAAATACCGCACGAAAACCCAAATCTTGGCTTTGCCCTCGATACAAGCCCTGCTCTATTTCTTCTAACGTTAATAACGACAATAAATCATCTAAAACTTGGCTCATAGTTGCTCCTCAATCCCATTTAGATTTTAATGATACTATAGACAAGTATGATGTAAATATTTCAAGGATCCTAGTTATGGCGTATTGGTTATTTAAAACTGAACCCGATGCATTTTCAATCGACGATTTAAAAAGCGCCCCTGCACAAACCACTGCATGGGAAGGTGTGCGCAACTACCAAGCCCGTAATTTTATGCGCGAGGGCGTAAAGCTCGGCGATTTAGTAATGATTTACCATTCTAGCTGTAAACACGTCGGCGTTGCAGGTATCGCAATAGTGACTGCTGAAGCCTACCCAGATCCTTGCCAGTTTGATTTAAGCAGTGATTATTACGATCCTAAATCAACCTGTGATAAACCGAGATGGGTTGTGGTTGATGTAACCTATCAGCAGCATTTAAATAAATTAGTCAGCTTAAAAGCGATTAAAGAAAACGACGCCATCACCGAAATAGCTCTAAAAAAAGGTGGTCGATTATCGGTAATGCCAGTGACTAAAGCGGATTGGCAAGCAATTATAAAAATGGCAGAGTAACAACAATAATTTGCTGCTAATACATCACGTTTTCCTTCTTTTTCCAAATTTGCTAAAATAGTTGGCTTGTTTTAGTTAGGGGGTTAGATGAAATTACTGTATTGGTTAGATGAGTGGTTAACTCTACCTCAAGATGAACAGCAAACCAGATTACCTATCTCTGGAGGCGATTTACTTGGCGATGTTTTTGTTAAGTATCACTTTATTGATATAAATAAGCCTTTATTGTTCACCTTTTCTCCTGCAGGTACTAATTACCAAGAGCATGATCTCAATGATGATTTTAGCCCTTGGGGATTTCAACTAGCGCAAAAACAACATGTGAATGTTATTTCTTTTCAGCACTTAGGAATAAGTAATTGGTTTAGACACCGTAATTTACTGTTTTTCCTCGAGCAACTCGCTCCCTTGCTAACACCCTTTACCCAGAGATTAGGCTACGGCTTAAGCCGAGGTGGCTTTGCTGTGGGTGCATTTGCTAATTTACTAAAGCTAGATAAGGTACTGTTATTTCACCCTGTTAGCACCAAAAATAAAGCACTTGCTCCTTGGGATGACCGCTCAAGTACCGATATAGCACAACAATTCGATTGGGAGCAAGATTACCACGATCTCGATTTAGGCAATGCTAAAGGCTATATAATTTACGACCCGACCAATCGTATTGACCGTGGCCATGCTAAGCGCTATTCGCAACTAACCCACTTACGCGTGTTTGGTATGGGTCACAGTACCCATGCCACCTACCTAAATAAATTTGGCTTCTATAAACAAGTGGCCGTCGACTTTATTAGCCATCAACAAGTCGATATTGCGCAATTTCGCCTACAAACCAAAACCCTGCGCTTTAAAGAAGACTATTATAGAAGGCTCAACAAGGCGAATGCTAAATCGGCACACCGCCAAGTATTATTAAGCAAAGCGCACAACATACTAATTGATGAAAAAGCAGCGCATGTGCAAGAGCATCAAGCAAAAATTGATATTCAACCATTGATTGATGTCGCGCTAAAGCACCAAGATGAACACCCTAAGGATGCCATTCAGCTGCTGGAAGTTGCTCAGCAACTTGCCCCTGATGATCCTTTAGTGGAGCACAAACTAAAACAGTTAAAATAAAAAACCGTGCTTGTTTAATCAAGCACGGTTGGCAAATTTATATGTAAACTGACAACTCAATTTTAACCTTTCTTTTTCTTGGTAGTTTTCTTTTTATGCCCGTGCTTGGGCACTATCGCAAAGTACATTATCAGTGCGAGCCAGGAGAAAAGGATAATGCCTATTAACCAGCCATTTTTTTCATGACCTTGCGTGCGCTTACTGTTAAGCACAATTACCACTGGTAAAATATAAGCACTCAAAAGTAGAATTAAAAACGCCACTTCATTCATTACTTAGCAAGCCCCTGCCAATCGACTTCGCTGCTTAAAACACGATCAACCGCAATGTAATGTAAAATATCACCACTGTTAACCGGATAATCCAGTGGTGGATTTAAATCCATATTTTGCGCACTCAGGTTGTGAGCAACACCAAGTAAAATAGCATCATGGTCGTGTTTAAAATGATGAAATAATTTACCAAATTCCATTACCGCTAAATCAGCAGGAATAGCTAAACTAAACTGGGTATCACCATGCAAAGTAGATAATAATTCCTCTTGTACACGACTTGAGCCGGGGTCTTGCATTGAACGTACTAGAATTTCGGCTGACTTAGCCGTTGAACATTCCACGTTGTAACAATGTTCTAGTAGCATTTCGACTTTACTCTCATCGTTAAAGTGCGCACTAATATGGCAGTCATCTTTCACTAATTTACTAATGCGCAGGGCGGTGGTAAAAGTTTCGTCGTCGTCTTGCCCGTCAATAATAATTTTATCTGCCAGTTTAATTGCGACCCTTTCCAGCTCGCTTAAATCTGTAAAACTAGTTAAGCGCACAAAATCAACATGGGCATTAGCTAAAAACGGATGCTCCATTGACTCTGTGACCGCAAGCAAAATTCGTCGATCCAAACGCTTTTGGTCAGCGAGAATATAATCAATCATTTTTTTAGTACGAATTTGATGCCAGCCAAAAATAATAATGTGATTGTGAAAATGTGCAAAACTTTTATCACCCGTCATAGCGCGCCTAATTAAATAAGTAACTGTTTGCCCTGTTTTACCTAACAGGACACCAAATAAAGCTAAACCAAATGGAATTTGCAGTATCGCCACAATCCATCTACCCAGATCTGTAGTTGCACTAAAATCACCATATCCTACCGTTGAGGTAGTAACGATATAGTAATAAACAAAGGTGCTAACGGGCCTTAGTGCGGCTTCTCCTGCGAAGATTAACAACAACCAGATCAAGACCATATGTAATAATGTAGCAATAGCGACAGCTTGCCAACTAACCTGATCAATATGATTTCTGACTAGTAAAAATAATCGTTTAAATATAAAAGGCATGCCCACACTTGGTTATTCAGCTATCAATTATCCGATAAGTTACTGTAATGCTGAAATGAAGGCAATGCTTGAAATACCTTTGAGGATCAAGATTATTATCTAGACTGCTTTTTTAAAGTAGAACAGTGTAAGCTATACTTGAATTATTAATTATAAAGTCGAGCGTGTTATGTCAGGTGTATTAGCTTCTGTTGATCAACGAACTCAACTCGTTGGTGAAAATCGCTTAGAGTTATTATTGTTTTATTTGCACAGTCGTCACTTGTTTGCTCTTAATGTCTTTAAAGTTAAAGAAGTAGTGAAACTGCCGCATCTTAGTATCATTCCACATGCCCATCCTAAAATATCAGGCGTGGCCAATATTCGTGGTGAATCAATCCCTGTTATTGATTTACGCCAAGCGATTTGCATGTCTGCGGCTAAGAATACTGAAGATAGTAACTTAGTGATCACTGAATACAATCGTACAGTACAAGGGTTTTTAATTGGTAAGGTTGATCAAATCGTTAATATGACATGGTCAGATATAATGCCACCGCCTTCCTCTATCGGTAAAAATCATTATCTAACTGCGCTCACTAAAATTCAACGTGATGGCCAAGAGCAGTTAGTAGAGATCATTGATGTAGAAAAAGTACTAGCAGAGATTATTGAGTACGAAGTGCAAATCTCTGATGAGGTACTTGACCAAAGTATCGTAAACGAATTTGTTGGCCGAAAAATACTCCATGCTGACGACTCACCTACAGCACGAAAACAAGTGAGCGATACATTAACGCAGTTGGGTATTGAGATTATCCCAGCCAGTAATGGTCTTGAAGCACTCAATATGCTTAAAGCCTGGGCTGATAAAGGCATGGACGTAGAAAAAGAATTACTGATGGTGATCACCGATGCAGAAATGCCAGCAATGGATGGTTATCGCTTAACGCACGAGATCCGTAACGATAACCGCTTAAAAAATCTGCATGTGGTACTTAACACATCCCTCAGTGGCAGCTTTAACCAAGCCATGGTCGAGAAAGTGGGTTGCAATGCGTTTTTATCTAAATTTCAACCAGACTTACTCGTAGAAGAAGTACAAACACGTTTAAAAGCGGTCCTCGCACCACAGAAATAGCACTGTATCTAAGCGTGGCTTATGCCACGCTAGTGCTTGAATTAACGTTTGTTATAATGACGAAGAAATACGCGATTTAATACCACGACTACAACTCTATTTGCCAATTAAACGCTTTCGTGATTAATTGGCAATATGTAGCAATAATCAAAACACACAATCATTATGCTAAATCATGTTGCCAAACCGTTCACTAAATTAGTGGAACGTTACCTACCCGATCCATTTATTTTTGTTATTTTACTCACACTACTTACCTTTATAATTGCGTGTGTAGTGACACCTTCAAACCCACAACAAGTGCTGAGCGCGTGGGGCAGTGGTTTTTGGAACTTACTAAGTTTTGCCATGCAGATGCTGTTGGTATTACTCACCGGATATATGCTGGCAAGTACACCGATGATGAGCCGACTGCTCACGCAATTAGCAAAACTTGCCAATACTGCGCCAAAAGCTATTTTATTAGTGACTTTCGTATCATTACTCGCCAGTTGGATTAACTGGGGATTTGGCTTAGTTATTGGCGCTTTATTTGCCAAAGCAATTGCCCGCCACACACTCGTTGATTATCGCTTACTGGTTGCCAGTGCGTATTCTGGCTTTATTGTTTGGCATGGTGGCTTGGCAGGCTCAATTCCTTTAACTATCGCAACGTCAGGGCATTTTGCACAGCAAAGCATTGGTGTGATAAACACCAGCGAAACACTGTTTTCAGGATTTAATATAGCTATAGTTATTGGCTTATTTATCATTATGCCACTGGTTAATCGTTATATGTTACCCAGCGCAAAAGACAGCATTTATGTTGATAAAACGCTATTAGCAGAACCGATACCTAAGCCCTACAATGTTAGTCGCCCTGCCGATAAAATTGAACACAGTAAGTTATTAGGACTAGGCATTGGAGTACTTGGGCTAGTTTATTTAGCTAATTATTTTGTGTTTAGTGGCGGCTCACTTAATTTAAACAGTGTGATTGCACTGTTTTTATTTTCTGCGATTTTACTGCATCAAACGCCGTATAATTTACTTAATAGCCTGCAGCAAGCAGTCCCCAGCGGCGCAGGGATTATTATCCAGTTTCCATTTTATGCAGGGATCATGGCAATCATGGTACAAACGGGTTTGGCGCAGCAGATATCACAAGGATTTATCGCCATCGCCAGTGCACAATCATTGCCATTTTGGAGCTTTTTAAGTGCTGGCTTAGTAAATATATTTGTGCCCTCAGGTGGCGGCCAATGGGCTGTACAAGCGCCTATAGTGATACCCGCAGCACAAGCTCTGGGTGCAGATATGCCGCGCGTCGCGATGGCAGTAGCGTGGGGGGATGCGTGGACTAATCTTATTCAGCCATTCTGGGCTTTACCGGTATTGGCAATTGCCGGCCTAAAAGCCAAAGACATTATGGGCTTTTGTTTAGTGCAGCTAATTATAACCGGCGTGTTTATATCATTGATGTTGAGTTTTTATCCGTAACGCTTGCTGCAAAAATACAGCGTGAGTAACACCTCACGCTATTTAAATTTGTTAACTCGATAGAATTTTCATTGGCAGGCTTAAAATTGCGTTTTCAGAATCAGCAAAATGCATCATCACAGCCACATGGCCTGCAACTACCAAAGCGTACATCACAGCCGAAAAACCTTGCCCGTATTTATCTAGTGGCAGTAAATGCGAATAGTGGCGGCCGCGCCATTCAAAGGCGATTTCCAGTGCACCGATAAATAAGAAAAACACTAATAGCATTAAACCAAAGGTGTAGCTTAGCCATAAGCCAAATAACACGCCTAAAATACAAATACTTAAACCAACCCATGAACGCATTGAGAAGCTAATACTTTTTAATACATGCCCGCCATCAAGCGGTAAAATAGGCAGCAAGTTAAATAAATTCAATAATGCGCTGAGTACTGCGACCCCGGCAAATATTTCCATCTCGGTGGCATAATAAAGCACCACACCAAGTACGGAGGTGATCAAACCAAATGCAGGCCCCATTAAAGAAATCACCACATCTTGCCAGCGGGTGGTAATTTTATCGTCGCTTACGGCAAGCCCGCCAACAAATGGGATTAAATAGATACCCTTGGTTTTAATACCAAAATATTGCATTGCTCTGACATGGCCGTACTCGTGGATCACCAAACAAGCAATTAGCATAAGCGCAAACTCAAACGTAAATAACCAAGCATAACCAGCCACTGAGGCGCCCGCTAATACTACCTTGACGACTTTCGCACTTTTAAAAATCTTAAAACCGAGCGCAAATAATCCAAGCAGCCCCTGCTTAGGTTTAGTTTTTTCAATAGGCGGTAATGTCAGTTGTTTTACAAATTCATTATCAATATGTAGCGCTATACTATGCTCAATGACCGTACTGGTGTCTAAACCAATCACTTGATTATTTAGCTTAAATTCAAAATAGTTAACACGTGGATTATCAAATCCGATTGCCTGTTGTTGCTGAAAAATTTTTACAATTTGTTGCCCCGCGAGCACTAAACTAAATTGTTGATCAGCAAGGGTCAGCTGTATTTGCATGATGTCACTTCAAATCTTAAAAATTATATCGTTAGTATACCCATTTTTTTAGCTAGATTATGGAATATATTTGCAACTATAAAGCTGACACCTTCGCTATTCTCGACTACTTTTAATTAACGAGTAAATTTTATTTCAGGGAAGAAAATGACAAAGCTAGCACGCAGCATTTTGGTCGTTGATGATTCAAAAGCTATTTTAGTAGTGATGCAGGCTATCTTAAATGAGCTTGATGTGCCCAATGTAACAACCTGTTTAGATGCGCAAGATGCCCTCAATAAAGTAAAAGCGCATCCATATGCTTTTGATGCCGTATTTACTGATCTGAATATGCCGAACATGGATGGCATGGAGCTTATTCGTCACCTTGGCGAGTTACATTACCCTGGGGCAATTGTCATTATTTCTGAAATGAATTCAAAAATCATTGATTTAGCGGCTGATTTAGCGCGTAAAAACAACGTACATTTAATTGGTAATATCGCCAAACCAGTACAACTCAACCAAGTTTATACACTGCTACAAAAACTAGAGTATTTAGCTTGTCATACTGAAAAGCCCACAGAACCAATTTCTGAAACGCAATTACTGCATGCGATAAGCCATAATGAGATAACGCCGTTTTATCAACCAAAAATAAACCGTACTAATAATAAAGTTGAAAGCGTAGAAGTATTAGCCAGAATTGTGACCGCAGCACAAGGTGCTATATTTTTACCTGAACGGTTTATTTGTGTTGCTGAAGATTTAGATTTAATTAATCTGATCACGTTTCAGTTGTTTGAAAAGGCAACAGGCGATTTCTCAGAAATAAAAACTCGTTTAGGCTACAAACTTAAACTGGCTTTTAATTTGTCCCCCTGCCAGCTAGAAGATTTAAGCTGCCCGGATAAGCTGGCTTTAATTTTACATCTTAATCAACTGACCCCAAGTGAGATTATTTTAGAGATCACAGAACAGCATGCTTTATCCAGTTCTGCACAGCTAGAAACTCTAAACCGTTTACGAATGCGCGGTTTTGGCATTTCTCTTGATGATTTTGGCACCGGCTTTACCAATGTACAGCAATTAAAAACATTGCCTTTTACTGAGGTGAAAATAGATCGTACCTTGATCAGTAATATTGAAAGTGATTTATTTTCTCAAGTCATTGTTAGTAGCTTAGTAAATATAGCCATTCAAGATGACTTAACAATTGTCGCTGAAGGCATTGAGCGCGTTGAAGAGCTTGAATACTTAGATCGTTTTAAAGAGCACATCTTAATGCAGGGCTTTTTGATCAGTCGCCCAAAAGGCAAAACTGAATTTATTCGTTGGGCGCAATCATGGCTACATATGGTTTCATTAAATAGTCATAGCCGACGTTAATTTTTTCGTTTCGCCATGGTATTCTCAGCACTTAACAATTTATTGCTACTTTCCAAGCGCTGACGCCAGCGTTGCTTAGCAACTGCCTGCATATTAGCTGATTGATCATGCTCATCGACTATTTCAAAGCCCATTAACGCTTCGATCATATCTTCGAGTGTCACAATCCCCTGCACATCACCATATTCATCTATCACTAAACAAATATGAGTACGCTCAGCTAGCAAAGTATGCAATAAAGTAGGTACGTATAAAGTCTCTGGCACAGTATAAATAGGTTTTATCAACTTACTGATTTTATAGTTTTCACCCAACCTATGATACGCCAGCATAATATCGTTTTTATGCACAAAACCGATAATATCATCACCATTTTTATCATATACCAACACCCGAGAAAACGACGCTGAACCATGCTCAGCCAAATATTGATTTACGGTTAAATCTTTATGTACTTTAAACAAAACGGTACGCGGGGTAATTAACGCATCTAATTTGGCGTGACGAAAATGCAATAAACTACGGATGATTTCAGACTCTTCCTGATGTAAGGCACCTGATTGCGATCCCATATCAGCCATGGCTTCAATTTCTTGGCGAATATAGTACTCTTCGTTGTAATTACGACCCAACATACCGGTGAGTTTTTCAGCAAGCCACACAAAAGGTTTGAGTGCGATAACTAAATACTGTAATGCTTTGGTCACCATAGGAGCAAGCGTTCGCCAATGCTTTGCGCCCAGAGTTTTTGGAATGATTTCCGACAACACTAATACTAACAAAGTCATTATCGCCGAAGCAATTCCCACCGCCGCATCAGAAAAAACTACGGCAGCTTGTGCCCCTACACCGGCAGCTCCAGCAGTATGGGCAACCGTATTTAAGGTTAAAATAGCAGCTAAAGGCTGATCAACATTGGTTTTCAAGTGCTCGAAACGCTTGGCTAGTTTAGGCTTTTTTTTACGTAATACTGCAACATAGCTAGGCGTTATACTCAATAATACGGCTTCCATAATCGAACATAAAAAAGAAATCGTAATCGCCGCTACCATGTAAACGATTAATAATGTCACTGTTACCTCTACGCTACTCAATTGCTCAACACCTTACCAAGTGTCAGCCCTAACCTCAAACCTTATACTGCTGAGCAATGGAATCCATCGCAGAGCACTTTTTGACATCACAACCACATGCTATATTAAATTAAATTCCCTACATCAGGCTCAATAATGAATTTTAGTTCACTATGGCGCGGAAAAACACCTCGCCTAACAACCACACTCGCGGTGTTAACTTTAAGCACGTTAAGTAGCGCTCTAGTGGCTGCACCATTAGATAAAGCAGATATTAAGTTTATTGGCCCAATTGCAGCCGACATGCAGCTAAAGCCATACCAAACTGAGCATCAAGATGCGATTATTAACGCCCTATTACCTAGCATTCAACAACCAACAACAAGCATTACGGTATTTGGCGAAAAATTAAAATGGCAAACCTTAGATAAAGTAAATGCATTAACCCTCGGCGGTCTACAAGCATTAAAGTTTACCACTCATGCTGAGCGCTTTAGCCAAGGCACATTGACACTTAAAGGTATCGAAAAAGCGCAGTTGTTTATCAATGGTGAAAAACAAACAGCCACAAAAGAAAGCTATGAACTGGCATTACCGCAAGGCGATCACCAAATAGTGATTATTGCTGAACAAGTTGCTAATTGGCACGATGTTGACGTTGATTTCGAGCCTAAAGCAGCAATTGATCGATTAACTTTTAGCAATAAAGAGCAACATGGTTTATCTGCCAAGCAACTGTTTGATGCCACAACGGTCAGTTCACTATCTTTAGCACCTGATGCCAAACACTATTTAGTGGCAAAACGCCATTATCAAGATAGCACGGGTAATCAAGCAAATGTGATCACTGAGCTAAAAAATGATGATAATCAAATAGTTTACCGTTTTGAGTCGGGTCAACCGAGTAACATTATTTGGAGCCCTGATAACAATTATTTAGTCTATCTATTAGATGGAAAATTAAAGCAATTAAACCGCAAAACCCTTAATCTTAAAGTGATTGCCAACAACCTAGAGGGCGCGGGTGACTTTGCTTATTACGATAACAACAGCTTAATCTTCAGCTGGTCCAAATCACCAGCAGCTGATAACAGCCTAACTAAACACTACCAAGGTTTACAAGATCGCTGGTCATATGCCCGCACAACCTCACAAGCTTACTTATTAGATATAAGTACAGGCCTGAGTAAAGCATTGAGCCAAGGACCACTTAGTCACAGTATTGAAGATTTTAATAGCAAACGTGGTACGGTATTACTGAGTCGTGGTGTGCAAGTAATGCAAGCGTCGACTCACCCCACCACAGAGTTAGTGGAACTGAATATTGCCAATGCGAGCAACACAGTTATTGGTCAGTTTACTACGTTTAATCAAGCTAAATACACAGGTGATGACATTTATGTCACTGCGGGTCCTGATTTTAAAGATGGTTTAGGCAGAAACCTACCTGAGAATATGCTTGCCAACAACTATGATGGACAGCTTTACCTATTAACTGATCATGGTAAAAATGCAGCACCATTAAGTCGTGAATTTGATCCTGCCATTGGTCAACTTGAAGTACTCGCTAATGGCGATGCCCTCGTTAAAGTCACTGAGCAAGATACGATTGCTTTATACCTGTACGATAAAAGTAAACAACGCTTTAGCAAACTCAAAACAGGTTTTGATGTAGTTGAACAATTCAGTTATTCAAACAACCGCAGCCCAGCTATTTTAGTTAGCGGCTCTAATGCATCATCTCCACAGCAATTAAAACAGTTAAGTATTAATAAAAACACCGCAACCACATTGTGGGATTCTAAACCACAAGCGTATGCAAATACCGATATAGCCAGCTTAGATGAATTTAACTTCATCAATACCGCAGGTGTTGAAATTAAAGGTCGTGTTTACTTTCCAAGCAATCTTGATAAGAACAAACACTACCCAGCATTAGTATATTACTATGGCGGTACATCACCGGTTACTCGTGGTTTTACTGGGCGTTATCCTTTCAATTTATGGGCAGAGCATGGCTATGTGGTTTATGTAGTGCAACCGACCGGTGCAACTGGATTTGGCCAACAGTTCTCTGCTAAGCATGTGAATGCGTGGGGTCAATATACTGCTGACGATATTATGCAAGGTACCCAAGCACTATTAAAACAGTATCCATTTATTGATAAAAATCGTTTAGGTAATTTAGGCGCATCATACGGTGGCTTTATGACTATGTTACTGACCACTAAAACAGACATGTTTAGTGCCTCAATCGCACACGCGGGGATTTCTAATATCACCTCGTATTGGGGTCACGGTTGGTGGGGCTATTTATATTCTGGCGAAGCCTCTAAAAACAGCTATCCTTGGAATAATAGTGAACTATACAGCCAACATAGCCCGGTTTTCCATGCAGACAAAGTAACCACACCGCTACTGCTATTACATGGTGATGCTGATACCAATGTACCTGTAGGCGAAAGTCACACTATGTATACTGCGCTGAAACTACTAGGCAAAGATGTTGACCTTATTGAATATAAAGGGGCGGACCATCAAATTTTTGCTCGCGATCAACGCTTTGATTGGTGGAATACTATGCTTGCCTACTTCGATAAGCATTTAAAAGAGCAACCACAGTGGTGGCAGTACTTATACCCTGAAAAGTAGCTTTTATTCTGTTCAACAGGTAAACCTAGTATGTTTACCTGTTGATAATAATTAAATAATCACCTAAATAGTGCATAAATACTAAAAATCGCCCTTCTCACCTTTTACGAATGAGTGATAACATAGAGGCATCATTAAAGGTAATTAAGATACTATGACTATTCATGTTTTATTGGTTGAAGATGACGAACTATTAGTTAAACGCATAATCAATCATTTTGCAGAGACTGAATTTTGCATTGAGAATGATGCAACTGGCGCTGATGCCTTAGCTATAGTGCAATCTCGCGCTAATAATTATGATGCCATATCATTAGCAATTATTGACATAGTATTACCTAAACGTGATGGCTTACATTTAGCAAAAGAACTCAACACCCTCACAGACATTGGTGTGATCATGCTTTCAAGCCGAGATTCTCAAGCCGATCGTATTGCCGGACTTGCTCAAGGCGCTGATGACTATATTTGTAAACCTGTTGATTTATTAGAGCTTGAACTGCGTATAAGAGCACTTTATAAGCGCTTAAAAAGCAATAATAACAGTAGCGATGAAAGCGAAGAATTTATTGAATATGCTGACTTCAAACTGCATCCAGACAACCGCACTTTAATCACTGCTAATGGCATTGAATCTAGGCTCACTGAAGCGGAACATAAAGTGTTAATTTGTTTGATCTCAAACGCAGGAAAAGCCACGTCTCGTGAAAAAATATCAGAAGAAATTGGCCAGCCAGATTGGAGTCCAAATGACAGAACTGTTGATGTTTTAATTGGTCGCTTACGTAAAAAACTGAGCGATGAAAAAGACCAAAAACGCATCGTTACGGTACGCGGTAAAGGCTACATGCTGTCAATTTAATGCAATCTAACCACTAATACTGGGTTAATTGTGATAACAAACGTTCAAATGCACGATAATTGAGTGCCTCTTTTAGTTCATCTAAACTAATATTATCTTGCCCTTTTAGATCACTAATAGTTCGCGCTACTTTGATCACTCGATGATAAGAGCGTGGCGATAATGATAGCTTTTCACTGGCTTTAGCTAAAAACTGTAACTCTGGCGCTGCAAGCGCGCAATACACACTCATTTCTTTATTATTAAGTCGCGCATTGACTTTACCTTGGCGACGCAATTGCAGATTATATGCCGCCTCCACCCGCGTGCGCACAGTCGCACTACTTTGTTCTTCTTGAGTGCTTTGCAATTGCGCACTGTTTAAACGTGGTAGCTCTATTTGTAAATCAATACGGTCAATAAATGGTCCTGACACTCGCGATAAATAACGCATAACTTGATCCGGAGTCGCGCGCTTATCATTATGGCAACCCGTAGGACTTGGATTAAGAGCCGCAATTAATTGAAACTGTGCAGGAAACTCCATTTGCCTTGCCGCTCTTGAAATCGTTACAGTGCCTGTCTCCATTGGCTCGCGTAATGAGTCAAGCACCTTACGTTCAAACTCAGGTAGTTCGTCAAGAAATAATACGCCATTATGTGCCAGTGAAATCTCCCCTGGTTTTGGGTTTGAAGAGCCTCCGACTAGCGCCACAGCGGAGCATGTGTGATGAGGATTACGAAATGGTCGCTTGCGCCAGTTAGTTAGATCGACACTTTGGCCAATAATTGAATACAACGCTGCGGTGGAAAGTGCCTCATCATCAGACATGCCCGGCATAATAGTCGGCATACGTTGCGCGAGCATTGACTTCCCCGTACCAGGTGGCCCCAAAAAAAGTAAATTATGGCCACCCGCCGCAGCGATTTCTAACACCCTTTTCGCGCCCGGCTGGCCTTTTACATCACTTAAATCAATTAAGAATTCAACACCGCTATGTTGCTGTTCTGGGTAGCTAATATTAAGAGGTAAAGGCTGCTGATTGAGTAAATCACTCCATACTTCTTGGATAGAAGAGACCGCTTTGCGCTCAACGCCATTTACTAAACTCGCTAAACTGTCATTTACTAAAGGTAAAAAACAACAACGCCCTTGTGCTTTAGCTGCTAAAACTGATGGGAGTATTGCATTCACGCCACGCACTTCGCCATTCAGTGCCAGCTCACCATAAAATTCATAGCGTTCAATATCAGTGCAAACAATTTGCTCTGAAGCGATGAGAATACCAACCGCAATCGCTAAATCAAAACGCCCCCCCTCTTTGGGTAAATCAGCAGGTGCTAAATTGACTGTAATGCGTTGGTCTGGAAAACCAAATTTAGAGTTTTCTAATGCGCTGCGTACACGATCTTTGGCTTCTTTTACTGAGGCTTCGGGCAAACCTACAATATGAAATGCTGGTAAACCATTACCTAGATGCACCTCAACGATCACTTCAGGTGCTTGAATACCCACTTGGGCACGAGAATAAATTCGAGCTAATGACATCCTTTGTCCCTGTAACGTTCTGTTCTTTACAGTCTAGTCAGGATATTTAAAAATATGTAGTGTTAGTTGCCATTTCATTGCTGCAAGGCGTAACAGCAAGGTGGTTAACATCGCTAACACCATCGCTATCTCTGTCTCAATGTTCAATACAATTGCTTGGGTATAAACAATACCACCAGCAATACAAGTAATTGCATATAGCTCACCTTTTAATAGCATAGGAATATTGCCTGCCAACACATCTCGCGTTACTCCGCCAAAGCAACCGGTGATCACTCCCATAATAATTGCGGTTGTAGCTGGCATCCCCGCGAGCAATGCTTTTTGCGCCCCCATTACAGCAAAGAACGCTAAACCAAACGCATCTGCAACTTGTAAATGATATAAAGGAATTGATTTTTGCTTATTGATCAATCGCGTGGTAACAAAGACAGACGCAAATATCGCGATAAAATAACTTTGGTCGTGTAACCAAAATACCGGAACATCTAAAATCAAATCTCGAATTGTGCCACCACCTATCGCGGTGACCGTCGCCAGTACCACGACTCCAAAGCCATCCATTTTTTTATCATAGGCAATTAAAGTGCCTGACATGGCAAATACGGCGATGCCAATTAAATCAAACCAATGATAAAGTTCAGTCATATATCCAAGCCATCCCAAGATGCGAATCGAAGTTAAAATAAACAGTGCTTAACGACGCCGTTTTAGCACAATAAATCCAAAGTTATAAGTGAACTTTAGATTTATTGCTATTTCTATTAATTCAGTAACTGCTGCGCTGTTTGCAACTGCTTATAACGTACGACCAATGTAATGCCACGCAGTAGCATAAAGCAGGTCATTGCTAACCAAAGCGCATGATTTTGCCAAGCATTAAACACCCAAAACACGCCAAAGAATCCAACTAATGCTGAAATTAGCATGGTATTTCGCATATCTTGAGCTCTGGTTAGGCCAACAAAAATACCATCAAACAAAAAGCAACTCATTGCCGCTAATGGCATAAAAATCAACCATGGTAAGTATTCATTGGCGGCTTTGATCACTTCAGGAATATCTGTTAATAAGGTAATAATTTGCGAACCAAACAATGCAAAAAACACGCTATAACAAAAAGCAAATAGCATTCCCCAAAATACGCTTATTTTTACCCATAAGTTTATACGCCGTACGCTATGTTGACCTTTTGCTTGGCCAACTTTTGCTTCACTTGCATAGGCAATACCATCAAGAGCAAAGCTCACTAGCATTAAAAAGTTCAGTAATACAGCATTTACCGCAAGCGTTACCTCGCCAATGCGTGCACCATAGAAGGTCATAAAGCTAAAACACAGTTGTAAAATTAAGGAGCGAATAAAAATATCACGGTTAATACTTAATAACGCCCACATTTTATCTCGGCTAAACCACCCACCTAAAAATAGCGGCACAGTCATTTTTTTCGCTAACCTAAAAACCAAGAATAATGCAAATAATAGCGCGGTATAATCGGCAATCAACGATGCCCAAGCAGCTCCGGCGACTTGCCAATCTAAGTACACAACAAAATAAATATCTAAAACAATGTTGGTGATATTAGTAACTAGTAATAAATAAAAAGGCCCTTTACCGTAATGAATCCCTAACATCCAAGCTAATAATACCAAGTTACATAATGCCGCAGGTGCACTAAAAATACGAATTTCAAAATAACTATAAGCTTGTGCGAGCACCTGCGCACTGGAACCAGAAAGGTAAGCTATGGCATTTTTAATAAGTGGCGATAAAGCAATTAAAGAAAATGCCACGATAAGCGCTAATACTAAACTGCGCTTTAATAATCCGGCTAATTGAGGATAATCTTTCTTGCCATAAGCTTGCGCAACCAGCCCTGTGGTACTCATGCGTAAAAAGCCCGCCAACCAAAATAGCAATGAAATTACCGTGGCGCCCAAGGCAATTCCGGCAAGAAAATGAGCACTACCAAGATGCCCTATTACTGCAGTATCAACTATTCCTAACAGTGGCACGGTTATATTTGATAATATCATTGGACCAGCTAACAACAGCAAGCTTTTATGGTGTGCTTTATGACGATTAAGAAATTTTTTCACAGTCTGCTATCGATCCTCTTTTGTCTATCTTTACCTGCTCACAGCGCAGTTATTTTACAATATCACCATGTCAGTGAGACCCTGCCAGCAGTCACCAGTGTCAGTGCAGAAACCTTCACTGAGCATTTAAACTATCTAAAACAGCATGACTTTAACGTAGTGCCACTGAATGAATTACTATCTGCTTTACAACAAGGCCAAAGTTTACCAGATAAAACCGTCGCTATTACCTTTGATGATGGTTACAACAATAATTATGAACAAGCAGCGCCGATATTAGAAAAGTTTGCTTACCCCTATACTATTTTCGTTAATCCAAAATTAATTGATGAAGGTAAAGGCTATGTAATGGGCTGGGATAAACTCAGAGAACTTGCCAAAAAAGGTGCTCTGATCAGCAATCACAGCGCACAACATGATTACCTACATCGTAAATTAGCCGATGAAACAACCCAACAATGGCAGGCGCGTATTAAGCAAGATATTTTGTCATCACAACAACGGATCAAAGAAGAAATTGGCCATGACTATAAATACTTAGCATATCCATATGGCGAGTTTAATAACCAATTACAAAGTTTAGTGAAAGAGTTGGGCTTTATTGGTATTGGCCAACACTCTGGTGCCATCAACAAAGACTCTGATTTTAGCCGTTTACCACGCTTTCCGGCTTCTGGGTTTTATAGCAAGCTTGATACGCTAGTGACCAAACTAAACTCTCGCGCATTTTCAATCCAAGAGCTTACTTTTATTGATAGCGTGACCAGCCAAAATCCACCTCAGATCAGCATTAAATTTAATATGGGAGACTTTCATAAAAGTCAGCTAGCTTGTTATGTATCGGGCATCGGTCAGGCAAAACTAGACTGGTCAGCAGCTGATACTGTGACCATAAATTCACCGAAAAATTTAGCTCAAGGGCGATCACGATTTAACTGCACAGCGCCATCAATTGCTCATAAGAATAGCTATTATTGGTTTTCACAACCGTGGGTAATTGTGCAGTAAAAATATAATCCCTTGATAATTATCAACCTGAGCCCGGGATAATCAGCTCAAGTTTATAAGGTGACTACTTTTTCATTGCTTGGTTTAGTAGATGCTGCGTCACTTTATCAAGCGAGACCACCGTTAAAGCTGCTCCGATCTCTACAGCGGCTTTAGGCATGCCCCATACCACTGACGATAGTTCATCTTGCGCTACGGTATAAGCACCATGCTGTTTTAGCGCCAGTAAACCTTGCGCACCATCGCTCCCCATACCCGTTAATAAAGCTGCTATGGTATTTTTAGGGCACACTTTAACCAGCGAGTTAAACAATACATCAACCGCAGGACGATGACGGTTAACCGGCTCGCTCTCATCAAGCTGACAATATAAGCTGCCTCCTTGCTGTATAACGCTTAAGTGTTGACCACCCGGGGCGATAAACGCCCAGCCAGCTTTTAACTTATCGCCTTGCTGCGCCTCTTTGACATTGATAGTGCATGTTCTATCCATGCGCAAAGCAAATGAACTGCTAAACACAGGTGGAATATGCTGCGTGATAACGATCGGAGGGCAGTTTTCTGGCATTCTTATTAGCACCTCTTTAATCGCCTCTGTTCCTCCTGTTGAAGCTCCAATCGCCAAAACCTTATTGATACTAAACTGTGCATTACTTAACGTTTCGATAGGTTGTACTTGGCTTAATTTAAAAGGCCGTACTCGTGCCGCCGCTGCCGTACGGACCTTTTGTTGCACTAATTTAGCATACTGGCTTAATTGCTCAGATACATTGACTGTCGGCTTAGCTATAAAATCAACTGCTCCTAATTCCAGCGCCTCCAAAGTTATCGGTGAACCTTTTTGGGTGAGCGTTGATATCATTACCACAGGCATAGGCCGTAGACGCATTAGGTTTTTCAAAAAACTAATACCATCCATTTTCGGCATTTCAATATCTAAAGTCAGCACATCGGGATTAAGCTGTTTAATCATTTCTCGTGCTTGATAAGGGTCTTCTGCACACCCTACGACCTGAATATCATCAGCCTGGTGTAGTACCTCCGTCAATACTCGTCGAATCAATGGCGAGTCATCAATCACTAACACCTTGACCATTTTTTACCCCTTAAAATAACTCAATATCGGTTTTAGAATCTTGTTCTTCAATATCGTGTAAATAACGGACTTCGCGTTTTTCAATCACATCAGTGTGCATGTCGCGCAATTTTTTAACCTGTGCTTTGCCTGTTTGAGGGTTAAAATTGACCTTACGCGGCCAAGGCCCCCCCACATCATGAGACACTAATTCTAGCCCTTCTTCTTGCACATAAGAGTAAGCAAAGCGAATATTACCAAGGCCAATATCTGTCATCGAGCGAATAATTTTACCGCCGCCAAACAGTTTTATTTTTAGATTTTGCCTAGAGGCGCCATTTTTAAGTACTTCATTAATTAAAAACTCCATCGCCCAGTTACCATAACGACAATTTAAGTTATGCGCACTAGTTGGCTCTGCGCCTTTTTCAATCGGTAACATAAAGTGATTCATGCCACCCACACCAAGCTTGTCATCATAAATGCAAGCTGCAATACATGAACCTAGCACAGTGGAAATCATCTCATCGTTTTTTGACACGTAAAATTCACCGGGCAATACTTTAGCAATAACTTGCCGCTGACCTGAGTCCCAAAACCGCTTAATATGCTCAAAGCCATGTAATACTGGCTTAAAATGACTATCCATAAATCACCTTCTGATACATAGTTTTACCTAAGTTTTTAAACTCACTATGCTCCTTTCCCATGGTTTCAGAATGACCTAATAATAGGTATCCATGATCAGCTAAAATATGACAATAACGGTGGAATAGCTGATCTTTTGTTTCTTTATCAAAATAAATCACCACATTACGACAAAAGATCACATCAAAAGGCCCTTTCATTGGCCAGTCTTGTAATAAATTCAACCGCTTAAAATGAATTTTTTGCTGTAATTCAGGTTTAACTTTGAATAACTCACCATCTTTAGTTTTTAAAAACCAGCGCTGTAATTGATGTTGTTCAAGTCCATTCACATTAGCCGCAGTGTAGGTACCTGATTGTGCTTTAGCTAATACGTTTGAATCCAAATCAGTGGCTAAAATTTTCACATCCCAATCGGCTGGAAATAACCCATGTAAGGTCATAGCTAAAGAATAGGGCTCTTCCCCAGTTGAACAACCTGCAGACCATATCCGAACTCGCCGAGTACTTTTATTTGTCACTAATAACTTTGGTATTACATGGGATTGCAAATAATCAAAATGATGTGATTCACGAAAAAAAGAAGTCAGATTAGTTGTTATTGCATTGATAAAATCACTAAATTCTTGCTCTTTATGTGCCTCTAAATAAGCTAAATACTGTTTAAAATTTGTCAGCTGCAATGTTCTGAGCCGACGAGCAAGACGTGAATAGACCATTTCTCGTTTATGATCACCTAATACAATGCCACACGCGTCATAAACTATTGCAGCTATTTGCTTGAAATCATGGTCGGTTAGTAAAAACTCTTTCATTACAATTACTCGCAATAGGCGTGACTGAGCTGCGATTGAATATTAACAAAATTGCTAAAAGTTAAGACTCTGGATTTTTCAAAGTACAGAGGCTTAACTAGTAATCCGATTGCAAAAAACGTTAAAATTCCTCCCATTCATCAGCTGAATTAGCAAAGTTATTACCTCGCGCTTTACTACGGATATTATTACTACGTGGTGGCGCGGTAGTAGGAGTTACTGATGCAGTATTAATTACAGCGTCTTGCTGACTTATAGTAAAAAAGTTCAGTAACCGGGTCATATCATTCGCTTGCTCTGACATTGACTCGCTGGCCGCGGATGCTTGCTCAACTAAGGCCGCATTTTGCTGGGTCATTTCATCCATTTGCGAAATAGCTTTGTTGACTTGCTCAATACCTGAACTTTGCTCTTCGGATGCTGCTGCAATATCAGATATCATTTCAGTTACTTTTTGTACTGCAATAACAATTTCTTTTAAAGTGGCTCCTGATTCATTAACTAATAAAGTGCCATCTTCAACTTTACCAACGCTATCTCTGATCAACTCTTTAATTTCTTTTGCAGCCCCCGCGGAACGCTGCGCTAGATTACGCACTTCGCCGGCAACGACAGCAAAGCCACGCCCTTGTTCACCAGCTCTAGCAGCTTCAACAGCGGCATTAAGAGCTAATAAATTAGTTTGAAAGGCAATCTCGTCAATCACGCTAATAATATCGGCAATTTTTTTACTCGACTCATTAATTGCCGACATGCTGATCACCGCGCGATTAACAACTTCGCCCCCTTGCTGCGCTTTGTCGCGCGTTTCTTCTGCTAATTCATTAACCACTTTTGCATTATCAGCATTTTGACGTACTGTACTGGTCATTTCCTCCATGCTAGATGCTGTTTCTTCAAGCGATGAGGCCTGCTCTTCTGTACGCTGGCTTAGATCAGCGTTGCCTTGAGATATTTCCTCTGCCCCACTTGCCACTAAGGTTGCCGAGGTATTAATACGATTAATGACTTCCGTTAATTTATCAGCCGTGGTATTGGCATCACGCTTGAGTTTTTCAAACGACCCCTGATACTCTTGCTCTATCCGTTTTGATAAATCACCATTGGCCATCGCATCAAGCATATTAGCAGTACCGGTGACAGCATCATCAACAATACCAATTAAACCATTTAGACCTTTAGCTAAACGTAAAAAGAAACCGCCCTTACCTTGCTCTGTAACACGAGCGTCTAGATTACCTTTGCGTGCAGAGCTGACTAAGTCAGCAATTTCTTTTTCTATTGCGACTTCGGCTGTTCGATCTTCCCACTCCACCACAGTGCCGATTCGTTCATTTTCTGAGTTAAAAATAGGGTTAGCAACTAAACCAAAAGTGCGCCCGCCAACCAGTATCTCTGCACTGTAAGTATCGGTTAGCTTGCTTAACAGATTGCGTTGATGCGCTGGATTTTTATGAAATACATCAATGTTTTGCCCTAATAACTGGCTACTATCAAAATTAGGTAAATCGCGACGTAAATCTTGCTCAGCGTTGCGCATCATATTTTGCACTGCTTCATTCATATAAATAATATCGTTTTTAGTATTTGCAATCATGGTATTTGTTGCAACTCGATCCAGGGCTTGACGCACCCTAAGATTTTCTTCAGCAGCACGTTTTTCAGCAGTCGCTTTTTTAATACTTTCGGTTAAATCTTGCCACTCAATTATAGTTCCTAATCGTTTACCTTCTTTATTAAACCAAGGGGTCGCAATAATATTAAAAATTAACGATGCAATTTCTAGTTTTGATTCAATAGAGTCGGTCAAGTTTGTATACAACTGAGCCTGCTGTGCTGTATTTTCAAAAAATGCCGTAATACTTGAGCCCACTATACTATTGACGGAAAAATCACCTAGTACACTCTGCAGCTCACCTTGTCTGGCTTGGAGCATTTGTTTTAGTTGATTATTAGCAAACACTATCTGTAAATCATTGTCTGCCATCATCACACTCGCCTGGCAGATCGTTAATGCGCTCGATAGATCAGCATCCCTTTTTGATTCTTTTTCTAATTCTTTTTGAGCTGTGATGTCTGTCGCATATTTAACCACCTTATAAGGTTTGCCACTGAGATCAAATATTGGATTATAAGATGCTTGGATCCATACTTCACTGCCATCTTTAGCAATACGTAAATACTCACCGGAGTCAAATTCACCACGGCCTAATTTTTGCCAAAACAGTTGGTATTGCTCACTTTTAGCAACCTCAGGCTCAATAAATATACGATGATGCCGTCCGACTATTTCCTCTAACTGATAACCAAATGTCTGCAAAAAGTTGTCATTCGCGGTCAACACGCTGCCATCTAAATCAAACTCAATCACCGCTTGAGATTTACTAATAGCAGCAATTTGCTCCGCAGCTTCAACAGCGACCATCTTTTGCGCCGAAATATCACTGGCAAATTTCACAACTTTTATAACATTTCCATGCTCATCCTTAACGGGGTTATAAGTTGCTTGGATCCACACTTCTTTGCCACTTTTACTGATCCGCTTAAACTCATCAGCAATAAACTCTCCGCCTTTCAAGCTTTGCCAAAAGCTTTTATATTCACTGCTCTGAGCTTCTTTTTTAGATACAAATATTGAATGATGCTGGCCCTGAATTTCTTCTAAGGGGTAACCCATTACATCTAAAAAGTTATTATTCGCCGTAATAATTATGCCGCTAGGCTCAAACTCAATCACCGCAAGTGACTTATTTAATGCCGTAACGATTAAATCATTATTTGATTTTTTAGAATTACTAAACCACCCCATGCCCATCACCTTCTTGTTGATCACCATTTGCTATATTTAGTATTTGGCTAAATATCCATTGTTTTTTGCAGGTCCAATAACGCGACCATCTTCTCACCGACATTCACTAACCCTGCGATAAATTCAGCATTCTCTGAGCCGCTAAAGTTAGGCACCGTCTTCGCATCTTGCTCTACAATACTGTAAACATCAGATACGGCATCGACTACCATTCCCATAATCTTGCTATTTTGCTCAAAAATTACTTTCACTACGATCACCACTGTTAACGGTCCATAGTCAATCGTCGCTAAGCCAAACCGTAATCTAAGATCTAAAATAGGTACTATGGTGCCACGTAGATTAATCACCCCTTTTACATAATCTGGGGCATTCGGGATCTCGGTGATCTCCTCCCAACTACGAATTTCTTGAACAGTTAAAATATCAACACCGTATTCTTCATCAGCCATAATAAAGGTTAAAAACTGCTTAACTCCTTGGCCCTGTTCAAGCATTATTTTGTTATTTAATTCGCTGTGCGCAGAGATCATGAAGCCTCCAAGTTAGCTTGCGATTCAATAATCAATTCTTGGCTACCGGGTTTTCTTAATCCTGATAATTTAATTAAGCCGCTGATATCGACAATCAACGAAACCCGACCATCCCCTAATATAGTGGCACCTGACACGCCATCTACTTTTTGGTAATTAGCTTCTAAACTTTTAATCACTACTTGTTGCTGTGACAATAAATCATCAACTAACAAACCAATTTTTTGATTATCGCTTTCAACTACCACTAACAAGGTTTTATCAAGCGCTTCTATCGCACCTTGATGATTGAAAATACTGTATAAACGCAAGATAGGAATGTATTCATCACGCAGTCTAAGTACGTCTAAGTCTTTACCCACTCGACTGACTTTATTGATATCAATTTGTAATGATTCAACAATAGATATTAATGGAATAATATAGGTGTGCTTTGCAACCCTCACTAACTGACCATCTAAAATAGCCAGAGTAAGTGGCAAGCGAATAGTAAAGGTAGACCCAACACCTGCAGCAGATGACACTTCAACCGAGCCATTAAGTGATTGGATATTACGCCTGACCACATCCATACCAACACCACGTCCGGATATGTCACTTACCTCATCTGCGGTTGAAAAACCGGGCATAAAAATGAGCTCATTAATTTCATCATCATCTAACTCATCAGCTTCGCTTACGAGCCCATTAGCAACCGCTTTTTGTTTAATCTTTACAGTATTAAGGCCTTGTCCGTCATCCATGATCTCTATAACAATATTGCCACCTTGGTGAAATGCATTAAGTGTGACTGTACCGACTGGGTCTTTACCTGCAGCAAGGCGCTGTTCAACCGTTTCTAGCCCATGATCCAGCGAATTTCGTACTAAGTGCACCATAGGATCTGATATTTTTTCCATTACGGTTTTATCAAGCTCGGTCTGTTCACCTAACAGTTTTAGCTCAACTTGCTTATTCAGTTTTTGCGAAATATCTCGCACCAAACGCGGAAAACGACTAAATACAAAGCTGATTGGCAGCATTCGGATACGCATTACATTTTCTTGTAAATCACGAGTGTTATGGGCCAATTGCGCTAAGCCTTCCTGCAAAGAGGCGATAGTCGCTTCGGTGATCTCTTGTTGACCAATTTGGCTCAACATGGCTTGAGTGATAACCAGCTCTCCAACCATATTGATCAATGAATCAACTTTATCTATGCCTACTCTGATTGAAGTAGATTCTGCAGCTGGAGTGCTTGCTTTGACCGCAGTGCCTTTTTTTATTGGTTTAACCGCAGCAACATTGACAACTGCAGGGGCTGAAGTTGAATTAGAGTTTTCCTCAATTACATCAGGTGTTGTAATTTGCGCATCATCATCAGCAAATAACCCTCCACACAACGCGATGGTAATATCAGCATCATCTTCAACCCACTCAAATATTTCTCGAATCGCACTCTCATCTTTTGCTGTGTTTAAAAAGAATCGCCAAGATAAAAAACAATCGTCGGGACTTAAATCAGCAATGTCAGGGATCTCATTATTGAAAGCTTGAGTCTCTAAATCGCCCAATTCAGCCAACTCACTGATCATATAAAGTGGCTCATTGCCTGTTTTAAATAAATGATGATGTGGTTTAAAATCAATCTGATAGGTGTTTAGCGCAAGTTGAGCGGGGCTAGCAGTGACTTCCAGTTTATTTTGTTCGGCTTGGTTTACTCCTAAAATCTGTTCAAACTTAATTCTCAGTGCAATTGCTTCTTCTAAATTAGGTTCTTGCTCTGCTTGTAAGCCACGAAGTAACTCCCGCAAGCAATCAACAGATTTAAGTAATAGGTTAACATGCTCTGCGGTAAGCTCTCGTTTCCCCTCACGAATTTGATCTAATAGGGTTTCTAGCACATGAGTAAAGTCAGACACAGAGTTAAAACCAAATGTACCACTGCCGCCTTTGATAGAATGCGCAGCACGAAAAATGGTATTGATTGTTTCTAAATCTTCTTCGCCAGGTACTAAGTTTAATAACTCAGCTTCCATCGCATCTAAGCCTTCAAAACTTTCCTCAAAGAAGACTTCAAAAAATTGACTTAAATCTATACTCATACCCCGTCCCCTAGATTAGCGAATTACTTTTTTTAAAACCGCTAATAACTGTTCAGGATTAAAAGGTTTAACTATCCAGCCTGTTGCACCAGCAGCTTTCCCTTCTACTTTTTTGTCCATACCTGATTCTGTTGTTAGCATTAGCAATGGCGTAAATTTATAGTTTGGTAAGGTGCGTAACTCCCTGATCAAAGTAATACCATCCATCACTGGCATGTTTACATCTGAAATAACAGCATCAAAACCTTGTTGTTTTGCGATGCTAAGTGCTTCACTTCCGTCCTTTGCCTCAGTGACATCAAAACCCGCCTTTTTCAGTGTAAAACTCACCATTTGACGCATTGATGCCGAATCATCCACGGCTAAAATTCTTTTCATATGAACCCCTTAATCTACATTTTCAAGTATCAGATATTCACTTAGGCCTAAGCGACTAATGGCATTTTTTAAAGGCTCACTTTGCCCAACCCAAATAATTTTGTGATGGACGCACAGCAAGTGCTTTTGCAGAGCACACAATAGTTGAATAGAGGCAGTATCTACGCGTACAACTTCACTAATGTCTAAACAAACATCATCATTGCGGTGTAATTCTTGTAATAAATCTTGGTGTAAGTTTTCAACTTGGGTGATTGCTAGTTCAGCGGGAAGCTTCATCATATTGTTCGCACTTTCCATGTTTAACCAATTCATAACAAAAGCTTAGACTGAGTTAGTAAAAATGCCATAAATGCGTTGAAAAAAGAGTGAAATTATTTACAGGGGGGATAAAAGAAAAACAAAAAAGGAGCTCATCGCTCCTCGAAAAGAATTAAAGTATACTTATGCTATTAATAATGATCCGCAATCTGTTTAAACTCAGTTATTAATAATTTAGCATTAATTAACGGCACACTGCCTTGTTTAAATTCAGGTTTAAATATGGCTCTTACCGCTCCTTGAGGGTCAACCATCGCAATTGAAGCACTATGGTCAACGGCATATTCTTGCTCATCACTATTGCTAATTGCGTAAATTAAACCTAGCTCTCTAACTAGTGGGAATAAATCTTTATGCTCCCCTGAGACCGCTAAAAAATCAGGATTAAAATAATCAATGTAGGCTTTACGTTTAGCGACTGTATCGCGTTTTGGATCGACCGCTAAAAACCAAATTTGTAATGGGTATTCATCTTTCAACGCTTTATAAACACCATTGAGTTTAGCTAATGTCAGAGGGCAAATATCTGGGCAACTGGTATAACCTAAAAACACTAAATTCCATTGACCTTGCAATGTTTGCTTAGTTACTGGCTGAGCATTTTGATCTTGTAAAGTAAAATCACTCAAAGGTTTGGCTTGTTCATATACCAAAGCTTCAACGTCAGGCATAGCGCTGTCACTACAAGCTGTTAACAGCAATAAACTTAACGCCAACCACACTCTCCCCCCACGCTTAACTGCTAAGCTATTCATATAACGAACCATTTATCTATAAATAAGGCGACAAAGAGTATCATTAAATGAATAATTGAAAAACGGAATAAATCCATTGCTTTATCGTCATTCCCCGCTATTTTTAGTTTTACCGCTTTATAGATGAAAATCCCATTAAGTAATGTCGCAGCAATTAAATAAATGAGCCCCGACATACCAATTAAATAAGGCAATACACATACCAAAGCCAATAAAATAGAGTATGCAACTACACAGGTTTTACAAAAATCAATACCATGAGTGACTGGCAACATGGGGATCTTAGCGCGTTCGTAATCACTTTTGCGAGCAATTGCCAGCGCCCAAAAGTGCGGCGGAGTCCAAGTAAATATGATCATCACTAATAACCAAGGAGCAGCTGCCATATGGCCAGTTTCAGATACCCACCCTAACAACGGCGGCATGGCCCCTGCTAGTCCTCCTATAACAATATTTTGTGGCGTTGCACGCTTTAAAAAGGAGGTATAAATAAACGCATAACCAACTAACGCAAATAAGGTTAATACAGCGGTTAAAGTATTAGCCCAGATCATCAACATAATGAAACCACTCACCCCAATAACAGCGGCAAAACTTAAAGCATGCAGTTTAGATAACCGCCCCTTCGCCACTGGCCGATGGCGTGTACGTGCCATTTTGCTATCTATTTCGCTATCAACCACATGATTGATCACCGCAGCTGCTGCGGATAACAAGCCAATCCCCAGTAAACTAATAAACTGTACGCCAATACCACGACCAACATCGGGTGCCAGCGCTAAACCAACCCATGCTGTTAATACCAACATCGCGACTACTTTAAATTTACTGATCGCTAAATAATCATTTATTAAGCCGCTAATTTGGCTAGGTGCTAACTTTGTTATTGCTATTAATGGTGTCATAACTGCCCCTATGTACGTGCTTTTAAGTAAAAACATAAACGAACGACTGTTAACAATAGTATGGCAGCCATTAAATTATGTGCCAGCGCAACGCCGAGCGGGAAATGCCAGTGCACAACCGCCAAGCCCAAACAAATTTGACACAGCAACGCGACCAATACGGAGACTGTACAATACTTTATTTTTCTCGACACAGCACGGCTATAAATGCGCCACATGATCAGCGCTAATACTACACAGGTAACTAACGCCCACATTCGATGTAATAAATGGATCGACATTCTAGCCTGCTGTGAAAGTACACCATATTCATAAGTACTTTGCTCTAATGGCAACTGAAATACACTACTCAATGAAAACGGCTGTCCGTAACTACACAATGGCAAGCCATTGCAGTGCGGCGCCGCATAATTAGCAGCAAGCCAACCGCCTAGCGCTATTTGCAATACCAACACCACTAATGCGACTAGACTAAGTTTAAAGTAACGCCGAGCTGGGGCGTCGCCGCCAAAAATTGGTTTTGCCGTTAGCCGTAAATACAATAATGTAACCAATGATAAAATACTAAATCCACCTAATAAGTGCCCCAATACAATCAGCGGCTGTAAATTCATGGTGACGGTCCACATCCCTAAAGCCGCTTGAAACACCACCAGTATTAGTAATAGTAAGGGTAATTTAATTGGCGTGGTTGGATATTGACGTTTTAATAAAGCCAATATAAATAACGCTAAAATAAGTAAACCTAACGTGCCGGCAAAATAGCGATGGATCATTTCTTTCCACGCTTTAGCGGTTTCGAACATCATATCTGGGTAGGTTTGCTCTACATGGGCTAAATCAGCCTCATGCTTGGGTACCGTCAAAAAGCCATAGCAACCGGGCCAATCCGGACAACCCAATCCGGCATCACTCAAGCGCGTATAAGCCCCTAAGCCAACAACTAAGATCGATAACATAAAAGTGGCTAATACCAAATGTTTATAGTTTTTATACATAATTGGCACTCCTTAAATTAGCTAGAACGCGAATAGTTAAGTAATTTTTTTAAATCTTTTAACAGTCCTTTTTGAGTCAAACGGTTTTGCTGTGGCTCACTATGGTAAGGATACTGCAAGACCACTAAGCCCATATGATCAATTAGATATAAACTAGCTGGTTGCAGTACATCAACCTCAGGTAACTGACGCCATGGCAGCTCTTTTTGCTGTGTCTGGCCAAGGATGGCTACATCGACTTTACCTTGATTTTTACCAAGAGCGATGTAGAGGTTCTCTAGTGCTTGTAACTG
Source organism: Pseudoalteromonas sp. SR44-5 (assembly GCF_014163675.1). NCBI lineage: Bacteria > Pseudomonadati > Pseudomonadota > Gammaproteobacteria > Alteromonadales > Pseudoalteromonadaceae > Pseudoalteromonas > Pseudoalteromonas sp. SR44-5. The sequence continues at coordinate 32,513 of NZ_JACJDT010000022.1, read as the reverse complement.
CTGTGCACAAGCTTGTTGGCATTGTGCTGGGTGATTTAAAGCAATAGTCCATTGTTTATGCTCCGTTTTTTTCCAATCTTGTAGTTTTATTTCCTGTTTTAAAAATTCCCCTTTATTACTCGATGCACTAGGTATCCACTCAAGCTTTAACGCCAAATACGCCAGTATTAAAGGCACTAAACAACAGCCAATAAATATTAATAACGGATTGTTTTTCATTGTAATTCCTTCTTTTTAAAAGCAAATACAGCAATAACAAGGCAGGCAATCGCAATCAATAACCATTGCACTGCGTAGGCTTGATGTTTTTCGGGGCTCATCACCACAGCTTGGTAATGCGGCGCAGCAATCTCATCCGCGATACCTTGCCGATAACCAATAAAGTCAATCATGTCGCGACCTGTTTGCTGTGAAAACAATGCTAAATCGATAATTTGTACGCGCTTGGGCCATGCTGTATCCGTCTTGTGTTGTGCATCTTGCAAAGTAAAGCCACTGAGCTTTCCTTGCTTTAATTGCACGGTCATTGCCAAAGGAGTCGATGGTAGGTTTATACTAGGGAGTTGCTGGCGAGTAAGTGGTGCTTTAACCCAACCCAAATTCACCAACAGAGTTTGCTTACTTTGCTGTAAACGCAGCAAGGTAAGTACATCGTAGCCAACCTGACCTTGGTAAACTTGATTATCTAACAACCAATATTGCTGCGTATCTAGCACTCCAGAGATACTTATCTGCAAGCCCGTTTTATTCCAATCACTAGGCAGTTGCTGCATTTGCTGCCAGCTCATTACTCCCTGACTTTGCAGGGCTGCTATTTGTGTTAATTGCTCAGTTTTACTTTCAGCTCGCTGTAATTGCCAATACCCTAGGCGTAAACATACCAATACCACAATGGTTACCACGCAAATGGTAATAATTGAGCTAAGCTTTTGTTTACGCCATAAAATTAACTGCATAAAGGTGACCCAGTGATTATTAAAATTATTATCGTACTGTTGCTACTATTTATACTTTTTAACTTGTTCCGTGCCTTATTTATTATGGTATCGGGTAAAACAGATGGACGGCCTATGTCTCACTATTTAGGCCGTCGTGTGCTGTTTTCTGTTATCGTCTTAGTGGTTGTTATTGCAGCCCTTAAACTAGGTTTCATCCACAGTAACTCATCACCAATTGATAAAGTTACAGCACATATACAAACACAAATAAACACAACCACACCACATCAACAAAATGCCAATACCAAGCTGCGGCTTGAAACGCAAAATGTTTATCTGGGCTAAAGTGGCCCTTTAAAATACGGATCAGCATGACTAATAATAAAATAGTTCCTAAGGTCACATGCATGCCATGAAAGCCGGTTAGTAAAAAGAAAGTATTGCCATATACGCCAGCATCTAAGGTCAGTCCTAAATCCTGATAAGCATGCATATACTCTACGACTTGCAGCCCTAAAAAACAGACCCCTAATACGATTGTCAGTGCCATAAATACTTTTAATGGCCCACGCTTATTGTTCTCCATGCCTACATGAGCAAAATGTAAGGTAACCGACGAGGTTAGTAATATTAATGTGTTGATCAGCGGCAATCCCTGCCAACCCATAGCCTGTGTCGTACTACCACCGGGTGTAGTAACTAATGGCCAGATTGCTTCAAAAGTAGGCCACAGTACCTCATTGGTCATGGCATTATTTCCGGCGCCGCCAAGCCAAGGCACAGAGATCATCCGGGCATAAAAAAGGGCACCGAAAAAAGCCATAAAAAACATTACTTCAGAGAAAATAAACCAGCTCATACCTTGACGAAACGAGCGATCCATTTGTGCTGAATATAAGCCTTGATCAGACTCCTCAATGACATTTTTAAACCAGCGAAATAGCATAAACAGCAACACACCAATTCCTGCGTAAAGTACATAATGGCCAGCACCACCGCCGCTGCTTGCTTGCATTACAGTAAGACCTGCACCAACAGCAATAAAAAACATCGCAAATGCGCCAACTATTGGCCACGGACTTTGCGCGGGAACATAATATTTTTCGTAATTTTTATCCATTTTGTTTGCTCCTAATTAGCTATTAGCTTGGCAACCTAATTACTAGCCACTATCTGCCCGCTAATATCAAACACGGTATAAGACAAAGTTAACTCTTCAACATCTTCAGGTAATTGCGTATCAACATAAAAAAGCAGTTTAAATTCCACTTCTTCACCTGCTTTCAAAAGTTGTTGATCAAAACAAAAGCAAGCCATTTTATGCAAATACTTAGCTGCTTTGCCTGGAGACACCGACGGTACAGCTTGCATGACTTTATCTTCATTACTGGTATTTTTTGCTCTAAACAGCACTTCGCGCATAGCTCCGGGCTTTACTACCACACTATACTCATGTGATTGCACCTCAAATGGCGCTCCACTTTGCGCATGAGTTGTGAAGCTTACGTCGATTTCTCGTGCCTCATTAACACTCGTACTTTGCTTTGCTTGCTCTAACGAAGGCTTACCATTAAGGCCTGTTACATCACAAAAAACGTCGTACAACGGCACCAAAGCAAACGCAAAAGCGAACATGCCAAGACATATTAAAACTAAGCGCTTAAGCAGTGGTGCATGACTCATTACTTAATCTCCGGTGGCGTTTCAAAAGTATGATAAGGCGCAGGAGATGCCACCTCCCATTCCAAACCCTCAGCACCATCCCACACTTTGGCGGGCACTTTATCGCCGCCTCGTGCACACTTAAATACTACAACCACAAATAACAATTGTGATAAACCAAAAGCAAAGCCACCAATACTAATAATCGCGTTAAAGTCTGCAAATTGCAGTGCGTAGTCAGGAATCCGGCGCGGCATACCGGCCAAACCAACAAAGTGCATAGGGAAAAACAATACATTCACGCTCACTAACGACAACCAAAAATGCCATTTAGCCAAGGTGATATTGAACATATTTCCCGTCCATTTTGGCAGCCAATAATACGCCCCGGCCATAATTGAAAATATCGCCCCAGTCACTAACACATAATGAAAATGCGCCACCACAAAATAAGTATCATGGTATTGAAAATCAGCAGGAGTAATCGCCAGCATCAACCCAGAGAAACCACCTAAAGTGAATAACACAATAAACGCAATACTAAATAACATAGGCACTTCAAAACTAATCGAACCACGCCACATGGTGGCTACCCAGTTAAATACTTTGACCCCAGTTGGCACCGATATCAGCATAGTGGCATACATAAAAAATAATTCGCCAGCAACAGGCATACCTGTGGTAAACATATGATGCGCCCAAACTATAAAGCTCAGTAAAGCAATCGAAGATGTGGCATATACCATAGAGGCATAACCAAATAATTTTTTACGTGAAAAGGTCGGCACTATAGTCGAGATAATGCCAAAGGCTGGCAGTATCATAATGTACACTTCAGGGTGACCAAAAAACCAAAATATGTGCTGGAACATCACCGGATCACCGCCCCCAGCAGCATCAAAAAAGCTGGTTGCAAAATACTTATCAGTCAATACCATAGTCACAGCACCGGCCAATACCGGCATCACAGCAATCAATAAAAAAGCGGTGATAAGCCATGTCCACACAAACAGCGGCAGCTTCATCCAAGTCATACCTGGCGCACGTAAATTAACGATAGTTACAATCACATTGATTGCGCCCATAATTGAACTAATACCCATGATGTGAATAGCAAAAACAAATAATGCGGTATTATCGTTACTGTAAGTTGTTGACAGTGGTGCATAAAAAGTCCAGCCAAATGCCGGGCCACCACCTGGCATAAATAGGGATGCCAGTAAAATAATAAAAGCAAAAGGTAAAATCCAAAAGCTCCAATTATTCATCCGTGGTAATGCCATATCTGGTGCGCCAATCATGAGTGGTACCATCCAGTTAGCCAATCCTGTAAAGGCCGGCATAACGGCACCAAAGACCATGATCAAGCCATGTACTGTGGTCATTTGATTAAAAAAGTGAGGCTCTACTAACTGTAAGCCAGGTTGAAATAACTCTGCGCGGATCACCATCGCCATGGCGCCACCAATTAAAAACATCGTCAACGAAAAAATTAAATATAAGCTTCCGATATCTTTATGGTTAGTAGTATAAAGCCAGCGTTTAAAACCTTTCGCAGGATGATGATGTCCATCATGGTGTGCAGCTTGATCATGTTGTTGCTCTGTTACGCTACTCATTATTTAGCCTCCGAAGTTGCATCAATCGCGGCTTGTATCTGACTCGGTTGAATTACATCCCCAGTGTCATTGCCCCATGCATTACGCTTATAGGTGATCACAGCTGCTAGCTGCTTGATTGATAACTGCTTGTCAAATGCTTGCATAGCGGTACCTGGGCGACCATGAAGCACTACATCAATATGATCTTTAATATCTCCTAATACTACCGGACTGCCTTTGAGCGCCGGGAAAACCCCCGGTAAGCCCATACCTGTTGGTTGGTGACACGCAGCGCAACTGGCCATATAGACTTGCTCGCCGAGTGTCATTAATTCTTCTTTTGGTAATGTTTGATCTAATAATGCAGCATCAGCAATTGCAGCGTTTGCTTTTGCCTGCTTAGCTTCGCTCAGCCAGTTTGCAAATGCTTGCTCAGATTTAGCTTCAACCACCACAGGCATAAAGCCATGATCCTTTCCGCATAGTTCTGCACATTGCCCTCGATAAATGCCCTCTTCATTAATTCTGGTCCAAGTTTCATTGATAAACCCAGGGTTAGCATCTTTTTTCACTGCAAAATCAGGCACCCACCAAGAATGAATAACGTCGTCTGAGGTCATTAAAAATCGTACTTTTTGATTAATTGGCAACACCAAAGGTTTATCAACCTCTAGTAAATAGGTGCTTGATTTATCTGCTTGGTTGGTAATTTGTTCTTGCGGGGTAGCTAAAATAGAGTAAAAAGAAACATCTTCTCCCATATACTCATAATGCCACTTCCATTGAGAACCAGTAATTTTAATGGTGAGATCAGCCTTACTGGCGTCTTCCATCGAAATTAAGGTTTTAGTGGCGGGAACAGCCATGGCAATTAAAATCACAAATGGGATTGCCGTCCAAAGGATTTCAACTTTAGTACTTTCATGAAATTGGGCTGGTTTTGCCCCTTTAGATTTACGGTGGTGGATCAGTGCCCAAAACATCACGGCGAACACGATGACCCCAATCACACAACATATAATAAATATTGTCATGTGCAGCTGATAAACATCATTACTTATATCTGTTACGCCCTTACGCATATTAAACTGGCTATTAGCCAATACTTGCTGCGGTAGAACAAACAATATAAGCCACAAGGTAGAGCTCAATTTACCCATGTGACGGCTCCTTTAAATGCTATTGCAAAACGCAAAGCGAAAAGGCGGCACAGCTTTATTCGCGCCAATTCGTTATTTTTTATTGTTACTGAATATTAACGCAACCCTAAATTATGCTATTGAGCAAAATTGTTAGACTTTTAAAGTAGCTGTTAACACAGTGTATTAACCAATTAGTTAAAAAATGAACAATTAGCAAGTTTTAAGAGCAATTAAATTCTTTTTTGGTGCATAAATAACAGCTAAAAATCAGCGCGTTATTTTGTAATTAGGGATAATATTAGAGGGCTAAAAGTAGCTGGTAAGTAGATTTGATAGGGCTTAGGACGCTATAGCTAAGTATAAAATCTAGCCATTAAAGCGGTAAAAAATTAAATGCACCAAACTTCACCAATTTGGTGCAAAATATAGATCAAAAAATTTACATCCAATCAGCGTTGCGGATCACCCCAACAGCCAACCCTTCAATATTGAAAGATTCATGTTCAAGATCCACTTCAATCGGTGAAAATTCATCATTTTCAGCATGTAAAAAAACTTTTTTACCTGCTTTTTCAAGGCGTTTTACTGTTACATCGTCATCAACACGGGCAACCACCACTTGGCCATTTTCAGCAACTTGAGTGCTGTGTACTGCCAATAAATCGCCATCCATAATACCAATGTCTTTCATACTCATGCCTTGCACACGCAGTAAAAAATCAGCAGCCGGTTTAAACAAGAGTGGATCTATTTTGCAATGACTTTCAACATGCTGCTCTGCCAAAATAGGCTCACCAGCGGCAACTCTGCCTATTAGAGGTAAACCAAGTTGTTCCGGCTCATCCTCTTCAACTAACTGAATACCTCGACTAGCACCGGGCTTCATTTTAATAACGCCCTTTTTCGCTAATGCCTTTAAATGTTCTTCCGCTGCATTAGCACTTTTAAAACCTAACGTTTGCGCAATCTCAGCACGGGTTGGCGGCATACCGGTATCTTTAATAAAAACTTTAATAAGTTCGAGAATTTGAGCTTGGCGATTCGTTAATGGGCGCATACAACTGGTTTTCCATACAGTACATTTAACTGTGAGTATATACAGTTATCTGAAAATCGCAAATATAAATTGGCTTAAAATCGCGCCGTTAATAACAAGCTCATACTATTTAAACCACTTCCAGAATCAAGCGCAGATCCAAGACCAAACTTTAATGCTACATGTTGATTAAACCAATATTGCGTTTGCAGTTCATAGTTGTCTTTTAGATTTTTCTGATTCCGAATATTGGCAACGACTCCCACTGACCATGCTTGATTTACATAATAAACCGCCTGCCCCTGCACATAACGATAACGCCCTGCCAATTGCTTTAGCTCTAAATCCCAACCTTGATTGCTAACTATATTTGTCCAACGAACATAAGGAGCATAAGTCCATTCAACCGCGACTCTTTCATTATCTTTGCCAAACCACATATCATGGCGCTCTAAGCGACTGTAATATACATTGAACCCTAGTTGTAACTGTTCATTCATTTGCTTACCAACAGCGGCACTCACTAAATAATCAGTATTTTGCCAATAGCTATTATCCTCACAGAGGCGCTGCGCGCTGGCACTAATAACTAATCCTGCGGGACCATAGATGGCAGCATCGGCATTTAAATAGCTAAAATCATCATTAGCAAACCCACCAATAGCATAATTATTGACTTGATTTAAATACGCTTTTAGCTCGTATGGACCAGTCAAAGATTCAAGATCTTGCGCAAAATATCGATACCGTGCGCCTAAAAAAGATTCATCTAAACCAGCTAAATCGGTAAAACCAATATCGAGTTGATGTTGGGTACTAGCAACAGCCTGCGGCTGAGCAACAAGGCTCATTAATAATATTGCACCACATCCAAATACCTTTACTTTCATCCTTAAGATCCATTAACAGTTAGATAATATAGGTACATTTTATCTATTTTTATGATCTTAACTGTAGGAAAATGTTTAAAAGTGTAGACTGATTTAGTAAATAACTTAGTGAGGTAGACAGATGAGTATTTGGTATCAACCGATCACCCTAGCACAATGTAAGCAACTTGATGACGGCATAAGTGGTCAAGGCACATTGATGAAAACCATGGGCATTGAAATAAGTGAAATAGGCGATGATTATTTAGTAGCAACGATGCCCGCGATCCCAGCTCATCATAACCCTATGGGTATGGTGCATGGCGGCGCAAATGTTGTACTTGCAGAAACGGTGGCGAGTTATGCTGCAAACTTTGCTGTTGATTTTACAAAGTTTTATTGTGTTGGCCAGGAGATCAATGCCAATCATCTAAAAGCATCACGTAATGGTATATTAACCGCGATAGCAGCACCACTACACTTAGGCAAGCGTACATCCGTATGGGAAATAAAAATCACCAATAGTCGTGGAGAACTGTGCTGCGTATCAAGAATGACCGCAGCAATTGTAGAGCGAAAAGGCTAACTTGAAAGTGGATAAATTGTAATTTCAATACCTGCGCCAATAGCAGAAATACGCAATAAAGTATCGGCACTGAGCGCTTGATTAAAGCATTTTGGCGAAGTGCCTGATTCAAAGCCAATATCAAAGGTGCGCTTTGAGCATGATAACCACTGCTTTAATGCATTGCGTGAGCAAGATTCAATTAACTCACATAAGTGGTTAATCGCTTTATCTGGTGAGATAACGTCTTCATTAGACTCAATACGTGCTAGTTGACGGTACTCATCTTTATCGTAATGCAAAACCACAGCACTTTTTTTTAAGTCTGCAACTAACAAACTAATATCTTGCTTTGATTCAAGCTCTAGATCTACATTTAAAAATTGAATTTCCGACATTGTTTCATTTTTACCCTGCGTTAATAACAACGCAAACTTTAACCTAATTTTGCGTATATACCAAATCTAGAGTAGCTAGTTTTATTTTGTTGATGCGACAATTTGCCACATTGGCAAACTCAATATAATTTATAGAATACCGCACTAATAACAAACAGGTAGTCACTATGGATAAACGCATTTTTAAACATGCGCGTAAGTTTCACAAATGGTTAGGTTACTTATTAGCGCTACAAATTTTTGCATGGTTACTCGGTGGTTTAATTATGAGTGCTATACCGCTTGAAAAAGTTCACGGTAAACATTTAGCTGCGCGGCAATTAAATAACCCATTCAAACAAGCTGATTATCTAGCCTCAGTTGATAATATCGTTGCAAAAATTACTCAACCAAGACAAATTAGTTATAGTCACTTTTTAACAATCCCTACCATTATTGTGAGCAACAGTAACGGTGAGTACAGCTTTAACGGAGTTACTGGCCGTCCTTTGGTAGCACCGAGTAAAGCGCAAATTATTGCCAATGCCCAAGCTCATCTATTAATCAATGCGCAAGTAACAGACGTGATCAAACTAGCTAAAGGTACTAGCGAAGTTGGCTTTAAAGAAAATATTTGGCAAGTAAATTTTGACGATACGTTTAACACCACACTATATTTATCCGCTGATAGCGGCCAAGTTATTACTGTTCGCAGCACAATTTGGCGAATTTTCGATTTTTTCTGGATGTTACACATAATGGACTATGAGCAACGTGAAGATTTTAATAACCCATTATTAATAAGTTTTGCAGCCAGTAGCGTATTGTTTTGTTTAACTGGCTTTATTTTATTACTACAGAATATCCGTTTTAGAAAACGTACTTCCCGTCGCCCAAGTAGCTAACCTTACCTTAGAGATGAGTTAAAATTCCCACTACATCACACAGTTAAGCGATTTACTTTTTGAATAATCGCTCTAAACTAGCGCTTCCTGTAGTTCACTAAAGTGATTGGATATGCCGCATTTAATTATTGCGCTGGTATTGTGTTGTGTGAGTTTTAACCTTTATGCAGAACAATTCACCAGTTTTTACAGCGCAAAAAAACACCTCATCAAAACCCTTCCTGATAACGCCACCAGCCTCTATTGTGGCTGTAATATTAAACGCCAAGGTAAAAAACTGGTGCCCGACCCAAATGCATGTGGTTATGTGCCTCGCAATGCGGTTACTCGTTCAGGCAAACCAAATGCGCGCGCAACTCGGATTGAGTGGGAACATATTGTGTCTGCATGGGAATTTGGTCACCAGCTACAATGCTGGCAAGATGGCGGCCGAAAAAATTGCATTAAAGTCAGTGCGCAATTTCGGAAAATGGAAGCTGATATAAATAATCTCGCTCCGGCAATTGGTGAAATAAACGCAGACCGATCTAATTACAGCTTTGGCATGATTGCAGGTAATGCAAGCCAATATGGTCGCTGCCAGGTAAAGGTAGATTTTAAACAGCGTGTGGTAGAGCCGCCCTTTTATGCACGAAAACGCATTGCCGATGCTTATTTTTATATGCAAAAAACCTATGGTTTAAAAATTTCCGACAAGCAACAAAAATTATTTACCGCATGGCAAAACCAAGCTTTAGCAGCGAAAAATAGCAATGCTGTACTTTAAGTAGCCAAAACCATAAAAAAGGCGCATTTCGCGCCTTTTCACTTAAAACCTGCATTTAGTTTCGTCATTAAATATCTTGATGTGGGCCAAACACCTCGTAGTGAATACGCTCAGCAGCGACTCCTAATACGAGTAATTGCTGTTTAATTGCAGCCATAAACCCCGTTGGGCCACAGATGTAGAAATCACCTTCTTCAAGCGGTAGCTGCTCAGCAACAGCGCTGACATTCATCAATCCAGTAAACTCAGCTCCCTCGCCACCTTGATTAAACCAAGTGTAGTAATTTAATCGAGTATGCGCCGCGGCTTGCTCCGCCAAAAACTGACTAAATGAATGCTGCAGGATATTTTCACAGGCGTGTAAATAGGTGACCGCTTGATTCGATGTATCACATAATAATGTTTGTAACATTGCCAGCATCGGTGTTTGACCAACGCCCGCAGAAATTAATACCACAGGTTTTTTATTTGCGCGTAAAAAGAAGTCTCCAGCCGGTGGATAAAGCTCCACAACGCTGCCCACATCAAGTGAGTGCAAATAATTAGATACAATCCCCGCTGCTGGCAATAACTCTTTTTTCACGCTAATACGGTAATTTTCACCATTACTTTGCTGAGAAATAGAGTATTGGCGTATCTCACTATACTGTGTATAAGCTGGTTTTACTTTGATACCTAAATACTGCCCTGGTTTATGAGTCATTACCGCTTTACCATCGACTGGCACTAAAGTAAAACTGGTTACTAACTCTGATTCAGGCTGTTTTTTAGCAATAACAAATGCTCTAGTACCCGACCAGCCACCGTGGTTATTTTTACTGTGCTCGTATAGCGCCGCTTCTTCGGTAATACAAATATCAGCAAGTAGTGCGTAAGCCTCACGCCATGCATATTCAACTTCAGCTGTAAATTGCTCAGGGAGCAATTCTTTTAAAGTGCCAATCAGGTGTCCGCCAACTATTGGATAATGCTCAGGTAAAATATGCATGCTGGTATGCTTATGATTAATGCGTGCCAGCGCCTCTTTTAATACGGCTAAATTATCAATATTTTGAGCATACGCAGCCAAGGCATTAAATAATGCAAATTGCTGACGGCCACTACGTTGATTGGCCATATTAAAAATATCCTGCAGCTCAGGGTTATGACTAAACAGCCGGTTATAAAAATGCTCCGTGACAACGGTGCCCGCCTGCGCCAATAAAGGCGCTGTGCTTTTTACTATTTCAATGGTTTTATCAGATAACATACAACTTCCTTTAACCACGACGCCCATCAACACGACGCCGCGTTAAAATAGGAATACAGTGGAATAAGAACAATAAAAATGCCACGATCCACAGTACAGCACTCAGCTGCCATGCGATGTGTGGCCCAATAACAACAGGTAATAACGAACGAATAATTGCTGCAATAAACACTAAAGCAAACGCCACAGCCATAAAGTGAGGAATAGTTAAAGGGCGGCCAGTATGACCATGAGATACCCGCGTCATCATCGCTAAGATCATCATGCCAATCGTACCTATAGTGATCATATGCAGCGCGTCTTTAAACAAAATAACCGAGCTGTAAAAACTCAGCGCAAGCAATACTAAACCAAGCCCAAGAGCTAGATAAGAGAAGTGCAACGACCATAACAGTGGTACTTTGAGTATTTGATTATTCCACCACAACAATGAGCGACTTAAATGCACTACAGCAACAACAGCCAATGCCCAACCAGGATTAACGCTTGCTATAAATAATTGGCTGATAAAATAAAGCGTGACAGCAAACAATGAGCTGTAAAGCAGCACTTTATCTAAACGAGGAGTACGCACTTGCTCCGCTAAACCAAGACCACGAGCAGTAAAAAAAGGTAATACCCGCCCAGCCACCACACCGACAAGTAAGGTCATTACTAGTACTGCGGTATCGGCGACTGCCAATGCAAGTAGCATGTTTTGTTGTATTGCTAAGCATAAATAAATAATATTGAGCACACACAATGCGCTTAGCATCAGTAAAAATTGGTAGTTATTTTTATTGCCAGCTTTAAGGAGCATATTAGCCAGCGCCATAACTGCACCTAACCACCAAAGCAATTGGAACAATAACACCGCATATAAACTAAAGTTTTCAATACCTGCACTGGTAATAAAAAACGCAACACGAGCTGCTAGCCACACTAGGGTTAGCAACATCAATTTACGACCATTAATACTCGCAACCCCGCTCCAAGTTTGTGCTGCGGTTAATAAAAACCCCACAGCTACAGCGCCTGCAAAGCCAAACATCATTTCATGGGCATGCCAAAGTGTTGCTGGCATAGTCAATTGCCATCTGGCATGGCCTGTTAAAATGAGTAACCAATAACTAATCGACAAAACGGCCAATAAGCCAGCTCCTAAAAAGTAGGGCCGAAATGCTAACATCCATAACGGCCATTGACTGACTTGATAAAAACGCATTTTTTTGGGCATTGGTTCGGTTAAATTGATTGCTCGCATCAGCGTATTAGACTCATCTATCTAGGTATTTATAACACGCTATTGCACAAGCCGAGCCAAGATTTAAACTGCTTATTATTCAACATATTAACTATTTTGCTATTGACAAAAAAGTCTTTATGACTCACCTTTAAATAAGATAAAAACACATTGGAGTCATTTTGACATGGTAGATAAACAAAGCTTACTTAATGTCGCCCTTGTGCTTGCTAAAGTGAGCGACCAAAAGCAGCCTTTTCAGCAGTTAATTCAGTGTATCAAACAAGTAATACCCAGTGACGCTATTGCACTGCTTACCTTACAAGGCGATGTGTTAAAACCACAAGCTATTCATGGACTGACGCCTGACACCCTAGGACGACGCTTTGTAATAAACGAGCATCCACGTTTACATGCCATTTGCAACGCTAAGCAACCATTACAGTTTGCCCATGATTGCCCAATTCCTGATCCGTACGACGGTTTACTATCGAGCAAAGCTGGCGATATTCCTGTTCATGCTTGCTTAGGCATCCCTCTACTTGATAGCGACGATAACTTACTCGGGGTGATCACCCTCGACAGTCTCGATGCAAATGCATTCGACAGTTTTGACCTTGAGCTATTTACTCAACTAGGTACGCTTTGCACCGCGCATTTGCATACTGTATTAAAACTGCAGCAATATCAAAACCACGCGCAACATAGTAGCGCTTTAGTGCAAGAGCTAAACCGCGAAGCGCTTACCCGCGATGGTGCAGAGATCATCGGCCAAAGCACGGCCATGCAAGCCCTTCGAAGCGATATAAAACTAGTGGCGGCTTCTGAGTTTAGTGTCTTGATCCAAGGTGATACCGGGGTAGGTAAAGAGCTAGTAGCACGCAATATCCATCTTCATTCAAAGCGTAGCGAAATGCCGTTAATTCACTTGAATTGTGCATCATTACCAGAGAACCTCGCCGAAAGTGAATTTTTTGGCCACGCCAAAGGCGCATTTACCGGCGCCCATAATGCACGTCAAGGCAAGTTTCAGCTGGCTGATGGTGGCACCTTATTTTTAGATGAAATTGGTGAACTACCACTTGCCATGCAAAGTAAACTATTGCGCGTCTTACAAAGTGGTGAAATCCAAACGGTTGGTGAAGATGAAGTAAAATACGTCGATGTAAGGGTTATTGCGGCTACAAACAGGCATTTAAAAAACGAAGTCGCTCAAGGGCGTTTTCGAGCCGATTTATATCATCGGTTAAGTGTTTACCCGCTCAACGTTGCGCCACTTAAACAACGCGAAAACGATGTAATTTTACTTGCAGGTTACTTTGTTGAAAGAACAGCCCGTAAGCTAGCTATCAAACAACTCAAACTCAGCGTCGAAACGCAACTACTACTCACTCAATATGACTGGCCGGGAAATGTGCGAGAACTTGAGCATGTGATCAGCCGTGCAGCATTAAAAGCCAAACAAAGCCAGTGGCAGCAAGCAATAATTACTATTGAACCTGCTCATTGTGAACTTAACCTAAGTACAAATAACCCAACGCCTGTCGCATTAACAACTGCCGATAACAATAACATAAATAAACAAAATTTCTCGCTCAAACAAGCAACGGATACATTTACTCAGCATTTAATCAGCCAACAGCTAGAACAACATAATTACAACTGGGCCAGTGCAGCACGAACATTAAAAGTTGATCGCGCTAACTTAGTGCGATTAGCCAAACGTCTTGGTATTACAGTAAAAAAATCTATTTAATGTGTATTTTATTCACCCAAACTTGGCTATAGTGCCAACTGGTGTAAAACCACAATAAACATCTAAACAGGAGATATTTGATGATTGTATTAAACCCCCTTGCTGGGCAAGTAAGTGCTTAATTTTATTTTTTAATATTAAGTTTTGCCCGGCCATTAGCCGGGGCGCTGTTGATAGCTAAAATTTAACAGCAAACCCCTTTGTTATTTTTACTCTTTGCAGTAATGGGGTTATATGAATACTAATTTAAGTTTAAGCCAACTGGGTTGGCGCGCATTTTTCCAACAACAACTTACGCTCAATGATTTAGAGCACACACTGATTGCACGGATCATTACCTACCATCGCGACCACTTTGTTGTACAGAGTGAGCAGGGTTGCCACAAGGTATTGGTAAATTCAGATCATCCCCCCTTAACTGTGGGTGACTGGATATTACTTACGCAACACAACGAACACTGGCTGTTTACCCGATTGCTTGAGCGCTTAACATTGCTCAGTCGCAAAAGTGCGGGAAGTAAATTAAGTGAACAGCTTATTGGCGCTAATATTGATACTTTGTTTATTGTCAGCTCGCATAATCAAGATTTCAATCTAAGCCGCTTTGAACGCTACTTAGCGTTAGCATATCAAAGTGAGTGTTTACCCGTTGTTGTACTGACCAAACGCGATCAATGTGCAGCACCAGAGCAACATATAGCACAACTAACAGCGCTTGATAATCACTTAACCGTGCTGTCTGTTAATGCATTAGAGCGTGGCAGTGTTGAGCAATTAATGCCATGGTGCGGCAAAGGTCAAACATTAGCTTTTGTTGGGTCTTCGGGTGTAGGTAAATCCAGCTTAGTTAATAGCTTATGTGAACAGCAGCTAAGTGACACTGGTGCAATTCGCGAGGACGACAGCAAAGGTCGCCACACCACGACTCATCGAGCATTGCATGTTCTTAACGTAGGAGCGCTGTTACTCGATACTCCCGGCATACGAGAGCTGCAACTAAGTGACTGTCAACAAGGTGTAGAGCTTACTTTTAACGATATAAGTGAACTGGCGCAGCAGTGTCGATTTGCCGATTGTAGTCATCGGCTAGAACCCGGTTGTCAGGTGCTAGCTGCGTTACAAAAAGGCTTATTAACGCAGCGGCGTATCACTAATTATCAAAAACTGTTAAAAGAGCAGCAACGCAATACTCAGAGCCTTGCGCAATTACGTAGCCAAGATAGAAGCTTAGGTCGGTTTTATCGTAACGTACAAGCAGACATGCGTAATTTAAAAGGACGTTAATTAATTTTTCTCAGTCGTTAAACAAAACGTGGCTAAATACTGTTTAGCCACGTTTTTGCTGATAGAAAGATTAACCAGCTAAATTACGCGAGCTTATGCTCCTTAAAATACGCTTTTAAAAGCTGACTGAACGCCTGTACCTTAGCTGTTCGGTGCACTAAGTGATGGGTTACTAGCCATAAATCCGTTGGCCAACTCAGTTCATCCGCTAGTATTGGTACTAAATCAGCATACTGCGCCGCCACGTCATGCTGCATCCCGCCAATTCCCAAGCCTTTAACAACCGCACGGGTTGCTTCTGAGGTTTCAGAAACCCGCAGCTTCACTTGCTCTGTGGGAATATTTTCATCAACCCAAACAAAATAAGGCACTTTGCCATTATAGCCGGCCACCCCCGAAACAAAATTATGCAACGGCAATTGCTTAATACTTTTTGGCACGCCATGCTTATCAATATAACGCTTTGATGCATAAAATCCTGACGACAAATGCGCCAAATGCTGGGCGATATAATCACCTTCATCAGGACGAGGACCTGCGCGTACCGCTATATGTGCTTGGCCGTGGTCAAGACGTAACCGGTTTTGATCTAATATAACTTCCAGCTGCACTTGCGGATGTAGGCTTTGAAACTGCTCGCACACGTCACTTAACACATCTATAAAACCACTGACCGTTGTAAGCAATAAACTACCACGCAAAGTACTATCTGCGGCAATAATATCATTGTGTAAGCGTTCAAGTTCACTATTAATAGACTGCGCTGCTGTAAAGAGTTTAGCGCCAATCTCAGTTACTTTATAACCCCGGGCATGACGATGAAATAAACGTGCATTTAAACTTTGCTCTAGGTTATTAATGCGCCTAAGTACCGTACTGTGATGGACGTTGAGCTTTTCAGCCGCCGCTGTTAACGTTCCTAACCGCGCAACTTCATAGGCTACTTTTACATCTTGCCAGTCATCAAATTGAATCGCCATACCTGCCCTTAACCTTAAGTGTGCGTATATGCACATAAGTTTTGCGTTTATTTGGCTTTTCTGCAAGTAAATATTTGCTAAAGTAGTTAACAGGCAAACCCAACTACGTTATTGAAGGCGACCACCATGACAGCACCAAAAATTATTGCCTTAGCAGGCAGCTTACGTAAAGACAGCTTTAACCAAAAATTGATCAATGAAGCAGCCCGCTTTGCATTAGAAAGCGGTGCAGAAGTTGAAGTAATTAAACTGGCAGATCTAAACTTACCCATGTTTGACGAAGACGTTGAAGCGCAAGGCACACCAGTAGGCGCTCAGTTATTAAAAGACAAACTACGCGCTGCAGATGGCATCTTACTTGCGAGCCCTGAATATAACGGTTCAATTACGGCGGTACTAAAAAATGCCATTGATTGGGCATCACGTACTGAGCAAGGCGCAGTTCCAGCATTTCGTAACAAGGTAACGGCTTTATACGCCTCATCACCGGGAGGCTTAGGTGGCTTGCGTGGTCTAAATCACGTTCGCGATATTTTATCGGGTATCGGCAGCTTGGTATTGGCAGATCAACTTGCCGTACCTGCAATTCACACTTTGCTTGATGAAAATGGCCGCATTAGTGACCCTGTGACAGCAGAACGAATTGCAGGCCTTGCTCAGCAGCTCGTCAGCGTTGCCAGCAAATTAAATAAATAAACCGCTTAAGAAAGCTTTGTCGCTGCTAACTTGGCAGCGATAAAATCCTCATGCGCGACATACAACAAGTTAGAAACACGGCGAATTACATACTCTTCTTGCGGATCTAACTCACCATCGGCATACGCTAAGCGCCATAGCAGCTCTATAATTTCAATGCGTTGCTCTGCGCTGCATTGATCATTAATTTGTTTAGAAAACTGAAAGTAATCAATCGCGTCATCCAAACTTTTTCCTGCGCTTTGCATTAGCTCACTAACGTCTTCATCACTCAAATTAAAATACTTTTTTAAAGTCAGAGATAACGTTTTCAATTCATCGTCTTGCTGCTCGCGATCAGCACGCATTACTTCAATCAATAATGCCGCTACAGCCGTTTTCAAATCATGCTCTTGCAGCTGAGCTGGTTGCTCATCAAAAGCTGAAAATAGTTGTTTTATTTGTTTGAACATCACATTTTCCCTTTTTGGGTGTTAGACTTACAGCATAACTCGTTGCATCACTGTAATTAAATAGTGCGCTCAATACAATAATGGAGTTAAAGGTTTATGAAAGGAAAAACAGCAAATAGGCTAGTAATTATCAGTGCACTGGCACTATTAATAGGCAGTAATGCGGTATTAGCAGATAAAGGTGAAACCGAAAAACTCTATGACTTCGATGAAAAAGTCCATTATTACCAAACAAAATTAGACGCAAATAACTATCATCTAGAAATTCAATCTGACGACTATCAGCACTTTAAAAATCAAAGTGTATTTTTATTGCGCCATGCTGACCGTTTATGCCGTGGTAATCCGTTTATGCTAAAAGTGACTGATGGTGTACAAGAGTATGATCGTTTCCCAACCAAACCCCGCGCCTATCAGCCACCTTTAACGGTATTACTACAATGTGAGACAAAGCCCAGCAAAGACTAATCTTTAGTCTTTATAACCCCAAGGCGCTGGCGGTGGTGTAATTGGTTTTGTTAAATCAAAATCAACGCGAAACTCGCGGCCTTGGCGAATTAAACGATAAGTAAACTTTTCAGGGTAAATATACATCTGCCATGTATTACCGATAGATTGTGGAATACTTTGGCTAACAAACAATTCTTTTGAATACTGATCCGCAGGGAACGACTGCACGTTAGCAAACCCAGCATCAACAGTATGACCACCGTACATAGTCGATACATCATCAGTTCCATCTTGATGGCGATGATCATGTTTTAAACTCAAACCACTACCGGTTTTGGTAATGATCCACGTACGTGATGCATCATCACCTACATGAAACGGAATTTGTAACTCACTATCAGTACATTTACGAACATGCATGACTAGTTTTTTGCCTGCAAACGAGCTAGGACCAGTGGCATTATCAACCGTTACTTTACCCTCAAAAGCTTTACCACAATAGGTGGCAATATTATCAAAAAAGTCATCATGTGTTGGGATAGATACTAAAGGCGCAGGGCGAGCAAACGCCGCCGTAGATGCCAGCAATAAAGTTGCCGCAGTTAATAATTTCATAGCATGTTCCTAAAAGTATAAAGTTGCAGCTTAGCCTGTTAATAAATACAAAGGAAGTAATCGCGGTGAATGGTGGTCCAGCGGTGAGTAAGCTAAAAAAGTTTGCAAGCCAACCATAAAATAGCTTAAACGGCTTTTTCAGCTCGGCTTTTCATCAACTTTAATAGTGAATTATGAAAGTCTTGAAAAATAACCTCACCCCATAATCGAGAGTAAATAGTAAAGTTGGTATTATCTTCAACAGTGGTTTTTAACGTTAAAACGGTTTGTCCATTAGCGGTTTCTGCTAAATAATAGCCTCCATAAAGAGGAGAAAAATATTCTCCACCTAGCTTTACATGTTTATCTAGTGCGTTGTCTGGAATCAAATCAGGGTCGATATCAAACTGGTAGAGCATTTGTTTATTTGGCTGCCAATCTGTTATAACTTCTTTAAATACAACGCCATTTTGCCATTTACTAGTTCTCACTGCACCTACACCTTGTGCATCCATATCCGCCTGCAAAGGGCGAGGAATACCAATCAATTGCGAAAATGACATTGGGAACTCCCCCTCTGCAATGTAACTTACATTCGCCAATTGCCGCCAAACAACATCTATTGGTGCATTGATAACAACTGAATTTTTAACTTCGTATGTTTGCGATAGCTTTAAAAAATTCACCTCTAGCGGTGATAAAATCAAAGGTATTAATGCCACTGACATGACGACTTTTTTACTTTCTTTTTCTAATTTACGATGTACAAATCCAGCTAAGACTCCTCCTATACTTGCAAATAACATAAATGCAGGTAGCGCCATAGCGACACAGATACTCCCCTCTAAAAGAGTGACTACACTGACCAGTAAAAATACAAAAATAGGCTGCCAAGCCTTAACTGCCATTTGCTTATAAGACATTGATTTATTGAGTTTGCATTCAAAATAAATACGAATATAGCCAATCGCAATGGGGACTAAAAACATAAAAGAAATAGTGACTAAACTGCCGAAGTTAAACGCATCACTAAACTCTAGAAATACCCGTATAGATATGCCGTAAAGCACACCTAAAATAATGCCTATATATTTTGGAGAAAGCGTTCGCATAAATAGTTCTTTCAATGTTTAATTGCCAATAATGTTCCGAAGTTAACAACTACTTCTAACCGCAGCAATAAAAAACGCGGCCTGAGCCGCGTTTCATTGTTTAATAACTTTTAAACCTTTACTGCCAAGGGCGCTCAGCGTTAAGCTTTGCCTCAAAGGCGTCAATTTGTGGGTTGAGGGTTTCGGTGACGCCGATAAAATCTAAGCCACTTAATAAACGCTCTTTTACGTCTTTGCGAATATCAAAGCAAATTGGTGCAAACTTGTTACTGATAAGTACCTGATTTTCAAGATCGATGTCGATATGAATATCGTCGTGTTGCTCGCTCAGTACAAACAAGTCTTCCAATGTTTGCGCTGGTAGTGCAATAGCTAGCATCTGGTTATTGCCACAGTTATTAAAGAAAATATCAGCAAAGCTTTCCGCTAAAATCACTTCAAAACCATATTGCTTAAGCGCCCATGGTGCATGTTCACGTGATGAGCCGCAGCCAAAGTTATCGCGAGTTAGTAATATTTGCGCGCCTTGGTAACATGGCCGATTTAAAATAAACTCAGGGTTTGGCTCGTCGTTATCTAAATAGCGCCAATCATAAAACAATGCCGCATCAAAACCATCACGGCTGGTTGAGGTTAAAAACTGCTTTGGAATGATTTGGTCGGTATCGACGTTGTTTTTATCAAGTGGGGCCATTAAGCCACTAAAAAAAATGCTCATTAGGCTTCTCCTCTAATATCAACAAAGCGACCATGAATAGCTGCCGCAGCGGCCATTGCAGGGCTTACTAAGTGTGTACGACCACCACGGCCTTGGCGACCTTCAAAGTTACGGTTTGAGGTGGATGCACAGCGCTTGCCTGCACCTAAGCGGTCATCGTTCATGGCTAAGCACATTGAGCAACCCGGTTCACGCCACTCAAAACCAGCAGCTTTGAAAATATCAGCTAGGCCTTCATCTTCAGCCTGTTTTTTCACCAAGCCAGAGCCAGGTACAATTAACGCCTCAACACCAGCAGCCACTTTTTTACCTTCAACAATCTGTGCGGCGGCGCGTAAATCTTCAATTCGGCTATTGGTACATGAACCAATAAATACCGTATCTACGCTCGCTGACGATAACTTATCACCGGCTGTTAAACCCATGTATTTAAGCGCGCTGCGAATCGCATCAGCTTTAATTAAATCAGGCTCTTGATCTGGATCTGGAATGCATTCATCAACACCAATAACTTGCTCAGGGCTAGTGCCCCAAGTAATTTGCGGCTGAATGCTACTCGCTTCTAGTTCAACTTCTAAATCAAACTGCGCACCTTCGTCAGTTTTTAAGGTTTCCCAGTAGGCAACTGCAGCTTCAAAATCATCGCCTTGTGGAGCAAATGGGCGGCCTTTTAAGTAATCATAAGTGATTTGGTCTGAAGCGATTAAACCCGCTTTAGCGCCCATTTCAATACTCATGTTACACAATGTCATACGCGCTTCCATTGACAGTGCTGCAATACCTTCACCACAAAACTCTGCCACATAACCTGTACCACCAGCGGTACCTAGCTTACCAATCACCGCCATGATCAAATCTTTGGCTGTAACCGTTGGACGTAGTACACCATTAATTTGAATTTTTAATGACTTGGCTTTTTTCTGTTGTAGTGTTTGCGTCGCGAGTACGTGCTCAACCTCAGACGTACCAATACCATGGGCCAGCGCACCAAATGCACCGTGAGTAGAGGTATGGCTATCACCACAAACAATGGTAGTGCCAGGTAAAGTAATACCTTGCTCAGGCCCCATTACATGCACTATGCCTTGGTTAATTGAGTTTAAATCGTAAAGTACAATACCAAACTCTTTGCAGTTGGCATCAAGCGCCATCAATTGGTTTTTTGATACTTCACTGGCGGCATCTAATGAGCGGCTTTTGGTCGATACATTATGATCCATCGTTGCGATGGTTTTTTCAGGACAACGCACTTTACGGTTTTTCTCTCGCAGGCCAGCAAAAGCTTGCGGCGATGTCACTTCATGTACTAAATGACGGTCAATATAAAGTAAATCGGTTTGCTCATTAATACTAGCAACTACATGTGCTTGCCAGATTTTATCGTATAACGTTTGGGCCACTTGCTGATCCCCTAATTTGTTTGACTCGCCGCGTGACGGTGCAGCGAGTGAATAATTGTTTAAATACGTGCTGTTTTATATACGAGCGACAATTGCTGCGGCAACGTCTTGCGTTGTATAACCTGCATTTGGGTAAATATCCGGTGTACCTACGCCTGCTTCGACCGCTTCGGCTACTGCTTTTTCAATGCTGCGCGCCGCTTCATCTTGGCCTAGTGAATAACGTAGCATTAACGCGGCACTTAAAATTTGTGCGATTGGGTTTGCAACCCCTTTGCCAGCAATATCAGGTGCCGAACCACCAGCAGGTTCATACATACCAAAGCCTGACTGATTTAAACTTGCCGATGGCAATAAGCCCATAGATCCGGTGATCATCGCGCATTCATCTGACAATATGTCACCAAATAAGTTATCACACAGTAACACATCAAACTGGCTAGGTTGTTTAACCAGTTGCATTGCCGCGTTATCAACGTAAATATAATCAAGGCTTACTTCTGGGAAGTCTTTGCTTACTTCGGTTACTACTTCGCGCCATAATACACTTGATGCTAATACGTTGGCTTTATCAACCGACGTTACATGGTTATTACGTAATTTTGCTGCTTCAAAGGCAAAACGTGCAATGCGTTCAATTTCTTTGCGTGAATAAGTTTGTGTATCAAATGCGGTTTCTTCAGCCCCTTCGCCACTGCGGCCTTTTTCGCCAAAGTAAATACCGCCCGTTAGCTCGCGCACGCATAAGATATCAAAGCCTTTTTCGCTTATATCGGCACGTAATGGCGATGCAGCGCTCAGTGCTGGTAATAGTTGCGCTGGGCGTAAGTTACAAAACAAACCAAAGTGTTTACGTAGTGGCAAAAGTGATGCGCGCTCTGGTTGCTCATTGGCAGGAAGATGCTCCCACTTTGGACCGCCCACTGAACCAAACAAAATTGCATCGGCACTTTCACACGCTGCAAGGGTTTGATCGGGTAACGCTTTACCAAATTGATCAATCGCAGCGCCGCCAATGGCATGATGATGACGAGTTAAAGTAAAACCAAATTTACTGCTCACAGCATCCAATACCTGCTCTGCTGCTGCCATTACTTCTGGGCCGATACCGTCGCCTGCTAATACTGCAACGCTATAATTTGATTGACTCATCCTGCTTTCCTTTGTTGTTTTAAATCAGACACTTTTTGTGCACGATAAATTAAGTTATAAACGCGGATCATGGCGCGTACTGACGCCTCAACCACATCCGCGGCAATGCCCGCGCCGTGATAAGGGCGGCCATCGTATTTAGCTATTATATTTACTTCACCTAATGAACTGGCGCCTTCACCGGTCGCCTCTAGATTAAATTCAATCATTTCAACAGCCATACCCGTTAAACGTTCAATCGCTAAGAATGACGCCTCTACAGGGCCATTGCCGGTAGCCGCTTCTTGTTTAGACTCACCATTAATCGTCATCCCAATCGTTGAGCTTGCTACTGATTGCGAGTTAGACGTTGAGTTAACAAACTCTAATTGGTATTTGTCGTCTTTATCACTGATTTGGTTAAAATAAATCATCGCTTCTAGATCGTAGTCGTACACTGTACCTTTTTGATCGGCAAGGGTTAAGAAGCTTTCATATAGGCTATCCATATCGTAATCAGATTTTTGATAGCCTAATTCTTCAAGGCGGTGCTCAATAACATGACGACCCGAACGTGAGGTCATATTTAATTGATTATTTGGTACGCCGACGCTTTCTGGTGACATAATTTCATAGGTATTTTGCGCTTTTAATACACCGTCTTGATGAATACCTGAACTGTGGGCAAAAGCATTCTCGCCAACAATCGCTTTGTTAGGTTGCACTGGCATATTACAAATTTTCGCCACTTGGCGTGATGCGCGATAAATCTCTTCACTGCGAATATCGGTATACACTTTTAAGTGGTCTTGGCGCATCTTCATGATCATCGCCACTTCTTCAAGTGAACAGTTACCCGCACGCTCACCAATACCATTAATAGTACATTCGATTTGCCGTGCACCGGCTTGCACCGCTGCAACAGAATTGGCAACAGCCAAACCTAAATCATTATGACAATGTACACTTAACCGCGCTTTATCAATATTTGGCACGTTATTCATTAAATGGCGGATCATCGCCGCGTATTCGTCTGGCGTAACAAAACCAACTGTATCTGGTAAGTTGATGGTTGATGCACCAGCATTAATCGCCTGCTCAACAATTTTGCATAAATCCCAATGCGGTGTACGGCCTGCGTCTTCGCATGAAAATTCCACATCATCAGTATAATTACGGGCAAGCTTAATTGATTTAACCGCCATGGCTGTCGCATCATCTAAGCTCATACGTAGCTTGTGTTCTAAATGCAAAGGGCTGGTAGCAATAAAAGTATGAATTCGACTTTGTTGTGCTGTGCGAAGTGCTTCGCCACAGGCTTCAATATCTTTAGCAACAGCGCGTGCTAAACCACAAATAATAGGGCCTTTCACTTCTGTAGCTATACGTTGCACTGAACGAAAATCGGCAGGGCTCGAAACCGGAAAACCTACTTCCATCACATCCACATTTAGGCGGCTAATAGTATGCGCCAGCTGGATTTTATCTTCTTCAGTCAGGCTCGCTTTAAGCGCTTGCTCACCATCACGTAAAGTGGTGTCGAAAATCCATACTTTATCTTGTTCTTGCATAATCTACCCTTAATTCTCTGCTGCCCTGGATGCGAGATAAAAAAAACCCCGCGATATGCGGGGTTTTTTGTGTTTACTTAATGCAAATACACTAATCCCCGCTCACGTGCGCTTGCAGTAAGAGGTTCAGTTTTAATGTAATTAAATGAGTGTTTTGCATCGTCTTTACTAAATGTGTGTGTTCAGTGAGCCCTATTTTTAACACTTCAAAACTGCGCATGCAAGCATAATCTCACCTTTAAATGGAATGAAAAACCACAATAAAAGAAAATAAATTTCGTATAAAACCAACTTTAAGGTTATATAATTCAAACCAAACCTAAAGCAACCATAATATACTTTACTTTATGGCCGATCCTGCTTAGATAAGTTTTCTATTTTAATGTCAACCTACTCGCCGATAATACAATCCCGATATGCTCAATTAACAACGCCAACTTACTTATTGCATCAATTGCAGCTTTACTCACAGATACTTGAAGTGTCATGTTAGAAATAAAAGGCTAGCCGACATAAAGCAGCCTCTCTAATTGTCACTCATTCAATAAGTGTTATTTATATACATAAAGAGAATATTCTTTTAAAAGCTCTAAACTCGCTTTTTCTACTTTTAAGTTATTTACTTTTTTATGCGAGCCATACCATTGGATGGAGCCTTGGAATTCATCATCAAATGGTAACACTATAAAAGAAGATGTTTCTGAACCAATCGGTGAATTTGGCTCATACCAAATAAGATTACTATCTTGAGAGTAAATCCTCCCAGACTTGCCAGTAATGAGGTAATGGTAATACTTCCAATCCGGGCAACCTCCAAAAACAAATGCATCCATTCCTGTAGACATACTCAGCGTATTATTCATTTGTTCATTGAGCGTTATCCCCTGAGGACCATTCCTTGGCCCACCCATTAAACGAAAAGAACAACTTAAATCGAGGTTGTGAGCATTTATAAAATTTGTCCAATAATCCATATATTTAGACCAAGAAGCCTGCCTTTTTTTCTGCCTTTCTAAAAACTCTTGCTCGCGCTTATTTTGTATCTTTAATTGCAAGGCATTATTGACAACTTCACCATTAATATAGCTCTGCGCGCCTTTAGATTTTAAAAGATCGATGACTTTTGAATTATCATTTGTAATAGCAATGCCTAATGCTGTACTGCGGTCCATGTTTTTATAATTTAAATCAGCACCATACTTTATAAATATCTCAGTATGTTTTGCGTTCCCGCTATTATTGATAGAGTACATCAAGGGTGTGTCGCCAAATACATTCTGATGATTAATATCAACGCCTAGTCTTACTAACTTATCAATATATAACGCCAATGTTCTGTAATTCAAAGAACTAGACATTATATGAAAAGCATTTTCACCCACTTCATTTTCATATGAGTAGTTACAACCATTACTAGCCATGTAGTTCATTAAAGTAAGGTCAGTGGTATCTTTTAAAAGAGTTTCCATACAGACAGGCAAGCTGTCACGACTCTCTTTGCAATTAGGGTCAACCCCACCTTCAAGCGCATATTTAATCAAAGAAAAATAACTATGTTCAATGCCTTGGCTAAGCGTTCTGCAGCTTTTAGCTATTTTTTCATCATCCATAAAATCTTGTAATCGAGGAGTAACTTTTTTACCACCTCGAATAATCTCTACATCTAAAACTCGCTCATAATAACCACTGTTGTTTTTTTTATAATACAAATAGCTCGCCCAAGCGATAAGGCTCAGTAATACAAAACTTAAAAATATTTTTTTCATCTGTTATTCCTTAACGTAATTTATTAGAAGTTCCTTTTTTTTACACAACCGAATAGTGTATTATATTTACCGAAAATACGATATTACTTTTGCATTTTCAATAGTCATGTAAGACACGGAAACATTTTATAAAGGATTATTTATGCCAAAGCATACTGCTTTTAAGATCATTACATACCTCATTTTTGTCACTTTGCTTGGTTGTGAAAAGACTGACCCTGACCCTGACACACAAAAAAACGAATCTAAAGCAACCCAACCCATAGCTTTAAAAGAAGATATCACCGACGCTGCGCAATTTGATCAAGAGCGTATCCAGTTTTTGTGGCAGGGACCTCAGCAAGAAAAAAGAACGATATGGAGCATCAAAATAGATGGAACAGATCTTCGCCAGGTGCTTGATGAGAAAGAACTTTCATTCAACACCCCTCCTGGCGGTAATGGTGGGCACATAACATACCTTTCTCGCTCACCAAATAACCGCTATTTAGCGCTAATTATGTACCAAGAAGTCATTGTTTATGATCTGTTAACTCGAGATCACCTTATCATCGGTGAAGCAGTAAGAGGCCAACCACAACTGATAATTTGGAAAGATAATACCTTCAATGTTTACATGTCTAAATTTGGCGACCACTCGCGAAACTTATATGTCGACTTGAACAACCTAACAGTAACAGAGAAAAAAGAAAATAGTGATACGGTCTATTTAAAAGATGGTTCAACTCTCTCTTTTCACAAGTTTCATATGAGTAAATACAAGGACGATAAAAGGCTCTTTAAAATTGATCTAGATGGGTATGATAAACTTAACAAACCATATCTAAATGGATACGATAAACTTAATGAACTATATCTTAATAATGAACAAACACATGGGCTACTGCACACTAAAGAAAGGTCTTTTTACTTTAATATAACAACTGGAAAAATACTCAGCACCTTCGATAATAACTTTTTTACACCGTGGCATATTAACCATGCTAATAGCCAACTAATAGGCACTGACAAAGAGCATAAACAGTTAACCTTTTATAATATAACGACAAAAACAACAACAAACATTTTAACCTCCGCCACCAAATTAAGAATAATAAGCCCACTTAAAGCAAGTGCCTACAATCAAGAAAAGCCCTCCCTTTTACCTAAACTCTCAAACTTACCAAAAGGGTACATTTACGGAGACCGCAAAGTCGATGAAAATTATTATTTTGGAGAAAAAGTTGATGGAAAAGCAAAAGGTTATGGGGAAATGTATCAACGTTACACTCACCTTTGGCAATATCAAGAAAAAAACAATACTCTGATACCGCTTCACTATAAAGGAAATTGGAAAGCGGGTGTATTTGAGGGTAATGGCGAGGTTATTTATACAAACGGTAGTCGCTATAAAGGAGAGTTTTCTTCTTACCTTCATCACGGTCAAGGACGTTTTACTGATAAAGACGGAAACGGCTTTGATGGAAGCTGGAACAAAGGACAAAAACATGGCCGTGGCCTCTGCCTTACCTACCGTAAACCAACTCCATGTGAATACTACTACAATGCAATAGTTACTTATGAGGGAGAGCTAGACGACAACGGCATACGTAACGGTACGGGTACTTTTAGTTGGGTACCTTACATTAAAAAAAACATCTATAAAGGTAACTTCAAAAATGATTTATTTCACGGTCAAGGCGTGCTAACCAAGACCTATTATAGTAACGACGTTTATAAAGGGCAATGGCAATTGGGCCTGCGCCACGGTCAAGGCACACAAACCAATGGCGAAACTCATTATGAAGGACAATGGAAAGCCGATAAGCGCCATGGTAAAGGTACACAAACTAAAGGCAACATTCGCTACGAAGGCATGTGGCGAGTCGATTATTATAATGGTCAAGGAACATTAAATGAAAATGGTAATATCTACAGTGGACTATTCAGTGCTGGCTGGCTATTTGGTCAAGGCACATATAAAAACAAAAATGGAGACAGCTATAACGGAGAATTTGAATACTCCCGTTACAATGGATATGGAGTAATGAACTACGCAAATGGTGATCAATACAGTGGCCAATGGCTATCCCACATGAGGTGGGGTAAAGGCAAGTTAACCTTAGCAAATGGTGACTTTTATGATGGCGATTGGGACAACGATACAAAGCATGGCGAAGGAGTCTGTCAAGAGAATTCAGAGGAATACCCATGCCAATACTTTCGTGGTTATAAATTACATAATATACGTGATGGTTATACAAAATCTAGAGTTATCATAGACGATGGCTACGGTGAGGTGTTGGGCGACTATATTGGGGAGCTTGAAAACAATATCCCCCATGGACAAGGGTCATTTATAAATAAATATCAACGTTTTTATATTGGTCACTTTGACCACGGTCTATTCAATGGTCAGGGGATATTACTAACTTCACATCATGGCATTATCTATGATGGTATGTGGATCAAAGGCAAACCTAATGGCTACGGAAAAACGAATATATTTGAAGGGCACTGGAAAGATGGCGTGGCTCATGGAGTAGGTAAGTTACATATAGGTATTAACAGCACGAGGCGTATTATTAAAGGTAACTGGCAAGATGGAGAAATCAGTGAGGGAACTATTATATACCAAGATGTTGATTATATAGAAGATAAAGCTATTTACACTAATAACTGTGTTTATACTGGGAGGTTATCGTTATCTATTAATACAAAAATTACCTATTCAACAAGTGACATGACTTTTGTTAAGGTCACCCCACAAGGGAAATGTGTACGTGTAGAACAAGAAAAAGAACACAACACTAATGCTTTGAGTAAAAACCATTTACAAAAGGATAGCAAATGAAACGTATTATAGTATCGATATTAGTCATTTGTTTTAGCTTAGGCGAGTGCGAACATGAAGCTCGAGCTCAAGTCCCACCTAAAATGGAAGCACAGCAAATCAAACAACCATTACTTGACTTGTTTGCCAAGCCAAAGTTGACAACTGAAAAAGCTAAACTAGAGGAAGCGCTTATTCTAAAAGCAATAGCAGATGACCCTTCGGCCCAAATCGCATTAGCAAATATGTATGAAAATGATAACCAACAAAAACGCGCCTTATTTTGGTATCAGCAAGCAGTTGAACATGGCGGTATAGATGAAGAAAATGCCATTCTTAAATTTTCTCAACAAAAACTAGCACAAAGTAACGACCCTAAAGATATATTTATGTGGACAAAGTATGCAGCTGAACACGGCGATATTAGCGCACAAGAAAAAACAATGGAATACTATCGTAGGGGTCAAAAAGTTAAAAAAAACCTTATTGAAGCCGAAAAATGGCTAAGAAAACTAATTAGCCACGAAGCCAAAAAACCTACATTTAAACTGGTAGAGCTACAGTTAGATACAATTAATTCAAATAGAGAAAAGAACATCCCTAGCGCGATTGCCCTAGCCAAAAAACTCGCTGAATCGGGGTCTGTAGACGCGGCTTATTTTTTAGGTTGGTTGCACCAATTTGGCTCATTGTTGGATAAAGATATTACCAAAGCGATTTACTGGTATAAAAAAGCAGCCGAGTTAGCTGATATTCGTGCATATCGCAGTTTAGGGTGGATATATCACTCTCACTATAACGATAATAAAGCAGCCGCTCACTGGTATGAAAAATCTGCTTATTTAGAAGATCAAGTATCTCAGTTTAATTTAGCCGTTTTATATCACTTAGGGAAAGGGGTAGATAAAGATTTAAAAACTGCAGCCCAACTGTATGAAAAAGCAGCTTATACAGGGCATAATTCCGCAAGAATTAATTTGGCTAATATGTATGCGAATGGTATTGGGGTGAGCAAAAATAAAGAGCTGGCCGAGCAATATTATAACGGTTATCAGCATATAAACCTCGCGACTGAAAAAAAACAAAGTCAGCTAAATATAGAACCAAATATTGATTATATAAAAATAGATATAGCAGATTTGGATTTATCAACTCAAAACTTTTATACGCTCCATGAACGTTTAGGAATTTATAGCCACTCAATTGATATAAGTAAACTTCCCGTTTTAGAAGATAACTCAGTGATCCTATTATTTGTTAATATACCAACTTTAGGGCATTACTCTGTAAGTAAAGGAACAAAAAGTAGCTTATACCAACGAACTCTTATTAATGATGTAACTATTAATAATTTTAGATCTGGTAATTTATAACACAATAAAACGTTGGTCCATTATCATGGGTCAACGTTCATAATAAGCGCTTAAATAGGATAATTAAAAACATCACTCCAGTATTATGGACGGCATTACGGGCACATCCGAATACGGATTGTAAAGATCTTTATAGGCTACACCTTTTAAAATGTAAGTAGGATCTTCCCCATTTCTAAGATCTTGTAATAAATCAAAATCACCACTTTTAGGTATGTCGGTAAATTTTATATTTACATAAGCATTACCATCGAAAACACTAGATATTGACCTAATCTGCTGCCAGTCATGTTGTTTGTTTCTAAAAATCAATTGCGCTTGGCCATAATTAGGGTTACTGGCATTAACTTTGTAAACGTATTCATAATCACTGCTGGTAATTATTACTTTATTCAATTGGTTAACTTGGATTGGCACCAGCGGCGAAGCTTTAATACTAGCCGCCCCGAGCGAATTTTGCGATAGTAGCGCACTTAAGGCAACAATGACTGTTGTGTATCTTTTCAAAAAAAGCATTTTTCCCTCCTTGGTAAATTAAGATATGTTTATACTTTCACTTAAACTTTGTAGTAGAGCAACAACCAGCCACTATACTACGGCATAACATTAAACCATTGTTGTTCCTACTAGGTTTACCCATTAATGATAGTCGCACACTCTTCTCAACTGTTCTAGCAATCGTTTTTCCGATTTATTTTTGCACAATGGCTGTCAAGACAATAGTAAAGCTTTTTATCATCGTCATAGCATTGTTGCATTAATCTGGCTTGATATTCGCTATCGCT
This sequence comes from Pseudoalteromonas sp. SR44-5, assembly GCF_014163675.1. NCBI lineage: Bacteria > Pseudomonadati > Pseudomonadota > Gammaproteobacteria > Alteromonadales > Pseudoalteromonadaceae > Pseudoalteromonas > Pseudoalteromonas sp. SR44-5. The sequence continues at coordinate 1,301 of NZ_JACJDT010000022.1, read as the reverse complement.
CAACGTTAATAGATTATTCAGCTCAGATATTACTGATTTATTTTGCATGTCCCACTTTTGCGTTCTCAGCTTTTGATCATTATTATTAATTACAGCGGTGTAAACTTTACTTTCTTCTCGTTTGGCCTCTGCTATATTAAAAAAACCTTTAATTGGCGTTTCAGTGCCTTTTACTATTTCAACATTACCATCGTCAGCTGCTAACGGAATAGAGCGGTTTACACTGAGCAACAGCGCCCGTGTTTTGGGTATAACATAACCATAAATATGGGTTACCTTGCTCTTAATAATGTGGTCGTTATACCAATCGCTGTAGGTTTTATCTTTACTATTAATATCAGGGCGCTTTAAATCTGCAACTGCAATTTTTTTGTAGCTAAGAGTATTGGTTTTACCCTTATAGCTTTCTAGTTGAGTTTTAAACGTATCAAACCACTTATCACCTTGGCTTGCCGCTAACAAGCTTATCGCATCAACCGGCGGCACAATAATAGGTCGGGTTTTATGGGCATGAAACGGGTTTCGTGTTGTTAACTGCTTGTCATCAACAGTTTCTAACACCGCACCTTCATCACTGCTTAATAGTATTGGTGCGGCTCCATCGCTATCAGCCGCCACTACACGATTAAACAACGGGGTGAGCTTACTAATTGGCTCCCCCTTATTAACATAACCGGTAAGTAAATACGCTTTAGGAAAACTAGATTGCCCTGTATTAAATTGCTCAGTCATTGTTCATCCTTGATATTAAACACGCCATAAATATATATTGACCCCATCCCCCAAATACCACATTCCTTTAAGGGTATTTTTCTCTTTTTTTGAGTAAGTAAATCCGTTTCTACAATATAGTCATCGAAATAGAATCGACCATTCGGCTTCACCTCCTCCGTTGACCTTATCGTTTCAATATATAATACTTTATTTTTTTTATCTGAGAAAAAATATGTATATCTATCATAGTCTAATATAATACGCTTACTAGGATCTGATAAATTAATCCAGTAATTTTTAGGGTATCCAAGTCCCTCTGATAAAAAAGAAATATAATCGCCGAAAGGGGATACTTTTAAATACTGCATAGTAAAATGGTTATTAAAACCTAAATCCACCTTCTCTATCACGTCGCCATTAAAATCATATAACCAGTATTTATTTTTTTTATCGGCTAAAAACGTTTTACCATCTGGCAATAAAAACAAGCCATTAGAGTAAATAATTGGTCGCTCAGTGAGTGTTTTAGTCGGTACATGGTAGTTATAATGTTTACCACTGGCGTAAAAAATCACATTTTCACTGTC
>NZ_JACJDT010000229.1:0-271 GCF_014163675.1 Pseudoalteromonas sp. SR44-5 | reverse complement strand
TGATTTATCATTTTGTAGAGCCGTTTTTAAATTAGCTTAACTGATCATCATCAGTCAATTTATTTAACTGTTTTCGTATCGATTCTCCTTTTAAGTTCAACTTAATTGAACCATGAATTAGCCTATCTAAAATGGCGTCAGCATGGGTTGATTCTCCTATCATTTCATGCCAGTTTTCCTGTGGTAGCTGGCTTATAATTATGTGTGATTTATACCCATACCGCGCATCGATTAATTCGAGTAAGTCACCTCGTTGCTGTGCACTCAGTGG
>NZ_JACJDT010000228.1:0-275 GCF_014163675.1 Pseudoalteromonas sp. SR44-5 | reverse complement strand
TATGAGACAGAGCAAGAAAAGCGCCGACTAAAACGCAGTAAAGGCAAGCCACGGTTATTTACCTCAGACGACTTCCATTATGATGAGACGACACAAACCTGCCGCTGTCCCGCAGGCAATGAAATGTGGCGAAGCGGTATAAATGTAAACAGCCATAACCAAAAATACACCCGATTCTGCGGTTACTTAAAAGATTGCAAGGTATGCCCACTGCAACAGCAATGTATGCGAAAGCCACCTATAAAAACAGGACGGCAAGTTCAGTTTAAAAATGA
>NZ_JACJDT010000227.1:0-277 GCF_014163675.1 Pseudoalteromonas sp. SR44-5 | reverse complement strand
GTTTCATTATTATTGGCGAGAAGGAAGAGTACTGAGCGAGTCTGTCACCTTAGCCAAAAAAGCCTTAGAAACGGGCCAGTGGCCAGCACTGGTTAAGGATATAGTCATCAACATCTATCACCAAGCAGTGGATGAGTTACCCGAAGAGTCAGTTACAAGTATTATTCAACCAGGTTACGCTGCAATTCCTGAGTTATGTTATTGCTTGCAAATATTTGACTTTGAGTCGCTGGATATTGACCTGGCCTATGATGTAATACAAGCGGATATGAAAACA
>NZ_JACJDT010000226.1:0-282 GCF_014163675.1 Pseudoalteromonas sp. SR44-5 | reverse complement strand
AAACGTTCATTAAATGGCACTGAATGATACTGCTATCATTCTTTTTTACTTTTGAAAACTCTGTACAAATACACTGTATTTATACGAATTTTATTATCAGCTTTTCCAAATTTTTAAAGAGCATATTAATTAGTTAAACCCAATGGGCAAAACTAACTAACAATCATCTGTGTGGACACTACGAACAAATAAGTTCTAAATCGTATAAGGAGGTGATCCAGCCCCAGGTTCCCCTAGGGCTACCTTGTTACGACTTCACCCCAGTCATGAATCACTCCGTGG
>NZ_JACJDT010000225.1:0-286 GCF_014163675.1 Pseudoalteromonas sp. SR44-5 | reverse complement strand
AAGTGCTTTTTACTAGCTTGACTAGGCTTATCGCAAGTTAATACGTCCTTCATCGCCTCCAACTGCCAAGGCATCCACCGTGTACGCTTAGTCACTTAACCATACAACCCAAACGGGTCTTGCTTTCGCAATACTAAACAGTAAAGTTTAGTCATACGTTAGTGACAGTTTAACTTCGCCAGAAGTTAATATTGAATACTAAAGTAGATACCAATCAACAAACGAAACGTTCATTAAATGGCACTGAATGATACTGCTATCATTCTTTTTTACTTTTGAAAACTCT
>NZ_JACJDT010000224.1:0-288 GCF_014163675.1 Pseudoalteromonas sp. SR44-5 | reverse complement strand
CGTTGAAGACTACAACGTTGATAGGCAAGATGTGGAAGCATAGTGATATGTTAAGCTAACTTGTACTAATTACCCGTGAGGCTTAACCATACAACGCCAAACGCGTTTTATGTGATAGTTGATAGAGCAAGAAGTTAATAGACTAAAGTAGATTTACTGAAAACTTTATTATCAGAATTCCAAATTTTAGTTAATTGCTAACGCGATTAACACCAAATTTGCTTGGTAACAATAGCGTTTTGGACCCACCTGACCCCATGCCGAACTCAGTAGTGAAACGAAACAGCG
>NZ_JACJDT010000223.1:0-292 GCF_014163675.1 Pseudoalteromonas sp. SR44-5 | reverse complement strand
CGGACATTAGTCACGTTATTTATTACAAACAACATTTCCTCGAAGAGTAATTGCGGGCAGGCAGTTTTTTGCACGGTTAAGTTTGATGACTTCAGCATTTATTTATAATGGGTGTCAATTTTGTTTTACGAACCCACTTACCCATTCTCTTGCTGCGCTTATATCTTCAAATGGCTTTTCTGGGTAGTCTGAGCGATATTTTAACGTTTTAAATAATGACTCCGAATAGGGATTATCATTACTCACTGACGGGCGACTAAACGACGGTACAATGCCTAATTCTTGCAAGGTA
>NZ_JACJDT010000222.1:0-293 GCF_014163675.1 Pseudoalteromonas sp. SR44-5 | reverse complement strand
AGCCGGAGCTGGCTGAAGAAGATGAATTTGATTTAGACGACATCGATAGTTTAATTGATGAGACTGGCGATAAAGCAATAGCAGAGCCAGAGCTGGCTGAAGAAGACGAATTTGATTTAGACGATATTGACAGTCTGCTTGATGAAGCTGGCGATAAAGCAACAGCAGAGCCGGAGCTGGCTGAAGAAGATGAATTTGATTTAGACGACATCGATAGTTTAATTGATGAGACTGGCGATAAAGCAATAGCAGAGCCAGAGCTGGCTGAAGAAGACGAATTTGATTTAGACGAT
>NZ_JACJDT010000221.1:0-296 GCF_014163675.1 Pseudoalteromonas sp. SR44-5 | reverse complement strand
GTAAGCGGTAAGCGGTAAGCGGTTAAAATCTAGATCTCCTCAACTTAAATAGCAAGAAAATTTAATATATTTACTTTCTGTTATAAACGCGGTGGCAAGCCACTCGCCTACAAGTACATATTAACACCGAGCAACTTAAAACTTACCGCTTAGAGCTTACAGCTCAAATCGCAGACATTAAAAAAGGCCACCGAAGTGACCTTTTTCTAATAATTAACTTAAAAGTTAATTATTACTCTACGATAGTTGCTACTACACCAGCACCTACAGTACGGCCACCTTCGCGGATTGCGAAA
>NZ_JACJDT010000220.1:0-296 GCF_014163675.1 Pseudoalteromonas sp. SR44-5 | reverse complement strand
GCATCAACAACAAAAGCGCCTTCTGCAAGCGGGGTCGGTACATCCACCGACCAACTGCCATCAGCCAACACAGTGGCAGTTAAGGTTTGTATATCGCCATTGGCATCGGTGACCGTAATGCTCACCAGCCCGCCAATTTCATCACTGCTACCGGTGATGGTTGGGGTGCTGTCGTTCGTCGCAGCCAACGGATCAATATCAAAGGTTGGCGCAAGAGTATCGATCACTCCGCCATTTTCTGTGTCGCTAGCGGTATTGCCGGCGGCATCGGTGACGCTGGCATCAACAACAAAAGC